>JAYVZY010000066.1:0-11379 GCA_043782885.1 Sphingomonadales bacterium
CACGAGCAGCTCTGACAGTCGCGCGCGAGCATCGGCGCGGTTCGCCTCTTGCGTGCGATGCGATTTGGCGTTGATGATAATCTCGCCATCGTTGGTCCATTTGCTGCCCGCGAGCTGCTTCAAGCGCGTAAAAACATGGGGGAGCAGGCGCAACGCATAGACATTAACCCGAAGCTGCACCGCGCTCGCGACCTTATTGACATTCTGCCCACCGGGGCCGGTGCCCGCAAGGAATGTCTCGGAGAGCGCGTGCTCGGGGAGTGTGTAGTCGTCGGCCATAACGTGCCGCACATAGCGGATATAAGCCCACAACGCGATGGCACAAAAAAGCTCCGCCTTCGATTGATGGCGGAGCTTAATCCTGACCGTCAGCGGTGCTTAAACGAAGCTCACCCGCACGGCCTGACGGCGACGCAGCGCAACACCGACAAGGCCAAAGCCCGCGAGCATCAGCGCCCAAGTGGCGGGCTCGGGGACTGCGCCTACGCCCGCGCCGGGAATCCCCGCAATCGCGTAGGCAAGTCCTGTGGTGCCGGATTCAAACACTCCAGGTGTGGTTATGCCGCCCGGCGTAAATGTCGCAATCCGATTCGTGCTCGAAACACCCCAACCAATTCCGCCAATCTGTGTCATTGCATAAAAAACGAGTGGGCCAGTTGAGCTGACGAGCGTTGCATGTGCGTTTGACGTGTTAATCTGAAAAATTTGGTCATTGTGGGAGATAAACAAATTTGCAAAGCCGTTCGAACTGCTAATCGTGCCATTAACCGGTATGTTTGTCTGCCCGATCAAGGTAGCCGCGCCATTTGCTGTGTTGATCCCGTAGAGTCTACCGTCGCGCGCCAATTCGAAAACGCCGGCTGAGGACGACCCCGTCACCTCATTCACGATACCCGTGGAGCCCAAAAGCGTTCCGGCACCATTCGCCGGGTTTATCTTGTAAAACCCTGAACCAAGAAATGCGCCGGAATAAAGATTGCCGCCAGATACGCCGAATTCTGAATAAACAACCGAACTTATGCCCGTTTGAGTAAACACGCCGGTGTTGAGATTGACCGTTCCGAATGTTCTGTTATCATTTGCCTGAACAGCAAATGTGGCCGCTTGGGTTGCAACTGGGAGCGCAAGTGCGGCCACTGCTACTGCCGTCAACGCCATTTTTTTAAGTGAACCGCGCGCCATCATACTACCCCTAATCATGTCCCCCAAGCGCCGTGTGGCGTTGGCTAACACTTGATTAACGATCCGCGCGGCAAAAAACTAATGACAAAGGCTGTTAGTTTTTGGTCATACCGTCTCAGTTTGGGACAGAAATCACGCCCGCCTTCGCAAACCGCTCCGGCAATGGCGCGTTTGCTTCGGCTGGCGGCTTGCCTGCGCGGGGGACAGAGAGGAAGGCGCTGTGGAGCAGCATCCCCGCCGCATCGGCCCGCCCATACACCGCATCCCCCACAATCGCCGCGCCTAGACCATAGACGGCGTGCGCGCGGATTTGGTGGGTGCGGCCTGTTTTGGGGATGAAGCGGACGACGGCGCGGGTGCCGATCACGGCGAGCTTCTCCCATGCGGTGTGCGCGGATTTGCCGTTCTGATCGACAATCATGCGCCAGCCGTCCGCCTCGGTGCTGAACTTGCCCAGCGGTAGCTCGATCACGCCGCTATCGCCCCCCGGCACACCCTCTACCACCGCGATATAGTGTTTCACCACGCTACCCGCCTCAAACGCCTGCTGAAACCGTGCGTGCGCCTTGGGGTTGCGCGAGAGGAGAAGGCAGCCCGATGTATCCCGATCCAGCCGATGCACCGCGCTCGGCCAGCGCTGGAAGCCGAACTTGAGTGAATCGAGATGGTTCTCCAACGAAAGCGCGCCATTGCGCGGCGGATCAACCGGGAGGCCGGTGGGCTTGTCAAGGATGATGGCCTCGCCATCGAGGAACAGGATGTGGTCAGTCAGCAGCATGAGGGTGCCATGACAGGTCAGCTAAGGCGCGTCTACCAATACCAGCTCAGCCTCCTCCACCGCGGTGATGGTGTAATCGCCTGCAGTGAGCGCTAAGCCATCGCGCGCGTCGGCCTCCGTGCCGTTCACGGTGATCCGACCAGTGGCGGGGACGAGGTAAGCATGACGGCCTTCATCAACCACGTGGGTCAGCGTCCCGCCCTGTGCCAAAGTGGCCCCGAGCACGCGAGCATCAGCGTTGATTGGGAGTGCATCCGCGTCATCCGCAAACCCGCTCGCCAGCACCGCCCAAGCTCCGGCGCGCGCATCCTTGGGGAACGGCTTCGCCCCCCAACCCGGTGCCACACCCGCCGCGCGGGGAAGCACCCAGATTTGGAACAGCGTGCACGGCACGTTGCCGCGATTATATTCTGAGTGCTGCACGCCGGTGCCCGCCGACATCACCTGCACATCGCCCGCTTCCGTCCGGCCCTCATGGCCCATTGAATCTGTGTGCGTGATCGCGCCGGTGCGGACATAGGTGATGATCTCCATATCCTGATGGCCGTGCGGGGCAAAGCCGGTATGGGGAGCTATTGTGTCATCATTCCACACCCGAATGCTGCCCCAGCCCATGCGATTTCGATCATGGTAGGAGGCAAACGAGAAGTGGTGGTGCGCATCGAGCCAGCCGTGCTGTGCGCTGCCGATGGACGAGAAGGGACGCCGATCTATAACGGGGGTATCAGTCATGAAAGTTCTCACCTCAGCGGGTTTAGCTTCGGCCGCCGGAAGCTGCGGATATGGGGCGGATGGGGTACCCGATCAAGCCCCCCTTGCGATCAAGCCCCCTTGTCTCGCGCCGCACATGCGCTACACACGCGCACATGGATCAGATTGTCATTCGCGGCGGCCGTAAGCTCAGCGGCAAAATTCAAATATCGGGCGCGAAGAACGCCGCGCTTACGCTCATGCCTTGTGCGCTGCTCACCGATGAGCCGCTGACTTTGCGCAATCTGCCGCGCTTGGCGGATGTTGACAGCTTCGGCCATTTGCTCAACCAGCTCGGCTGCTCGACGATGATTGAGGGCGCGCGGCCGGAGGACTTTGGTCGGGTAATGACGATGCGGGCGAGCAAGCTCACCTCCACTGAGGCACCCTATGATATTGTGCGCAAAATGCGCGCATCGATCCTCGTGCTCGGGCCGTTGCTGGCGCGCGCGGGTGAGGCGACGGTTTCACTCCCCGGCGGCTGCGCCATTGGAAACCGGCCCATTGATTTGCATCTCAAAGCGCTAGAGGCATTCGGCGCGGAGATTGAGATTGCTGCGGGCTACGTGAAAGCGACCGCGCCGATCGGCAAAGATGGGCAGCGACGGTTGCCCGGCGGCACCGTTGTTTTCCCGGTCATCTCAGTGGGTGCGACGGAGAACGCGCTGATGGCGGCGGTGCTCTCGGCTGGCGTCTGTATCATTGAGAATGCGGCGCGGGAGCCCGAGATCGTTGATTTGTGCCAATGCCTGATCGCTATGGGCGCCGATGTTCAGGGCGTCGGCACCGAAACGCTCACCATCACCGGCAAGGAGCGACTGCACGGCGCGACCTATGCCGTTATGCCTGACCGGATCGAGGCGGGAAGTTATGCCTGCGCGGCGGCGATCACCGGCGGTGAGGTGGAGTTGATCGGCGCGCGTGCCTCCGAGATGACCGCCACCATCGCCGCCCTGCGCGATGCGGGTGTGACGATCGAGGAGCGCAAGCACAGCATCTTCGTCAAAGCGAATGGCGGGCTGCACCCGATTACGCTGTCGACAGCGCCTTACCCCGGTTTCGCGACCGATATGCAGGCACAAGTGATGGCCATGCTGCTGCGCGCTGATGGGGCCAGCGTAATGACCGAGACGATTTTCGAGAACCGCTATATGCACGTGCCCGAACTGGCACGGATGGGCGCGGATGTGCAAGTGACAGGCCGCTCCGCCGTGGTGCGCGGCGTTGACAAGCTCAACGGCGCGCCGGTGATGGCCACAGATTTGCGCGCCTCAATGAGCCTGATTATCGCGGGCTTGGCCGCAGAAGGCGAGACAGTGGTCAACCGCGTGTATCACTTGGATCGCGGGTATGAGCGGTTAGAGGAAAAGCTCCAAGCCGTAGGCGCAAACATCGAACGCGTCAGCGACGGGTGATGTATGACTGAAGTCGCCCAAGCCGCCATCCCGACTGGTGTCAGAATGGCAGCCCCACGGAGGAAATTCTCTCAGCTGCTAGAGCTTTCTTGAGATTTTTGAATGAAGTGGTAAATGGCGAGAAGGATTACGGCACCGATCACGCTATAGACCAGCCCCATGATGAAACCATGCTCGCCGGTCGTCAGCCCCATCATTTCGCCGAGAAAGTTGGCGAGAAACGATCCTGCAATCCCGAGCACCGCCGTAATGATCCAACCACTCGGGTTATTTCCAGGCAAAATCATTTTTGCGATGGCGCCAGCAATAACGCCAATAATCGCGATATAAATATAGTGCATCATAAAAAACTCTCCTATTACGAACCCCGCCATCTCTGTGGCTGCCGTATCGTTGCACATTTGTCGCACTTAGCAAGTAAATTTTTGGCAACCATCTTATTTGTGGCTTGATAACGGTGATATACCCTTGTAACACAGTTAGACGCTGTGCTATCCTGTGGTTAGACAGTTTAGACGAGCATCAAAGGCCCATGAAAATGAATGTCAATCCAGGAATTTTTCGAAAAGCCGCCGATTATGAGCCGTATGATACAGCAGAACAAGGGCAAGCCGCGCGGCGGCGTCCTTGGCTCATTGCCGC
The DNA here is from genome assembly GCA_043782885.1 of Sphingomonadales bacterium. Taxonomy (GTDB): domain Bacteria; phylum Pseudomonadota; class Alphaproteobacteria; order Sphingomonadales; family Sphingomonadaceae; genus JAGWQR01. Next base: position 4,768 of record JAYVZY010000066.1, read on the forward strand.
TATCATTGTCGGTGTCGTGCTGATTGCCGGTGTGTTGATGTCGGTTTTCAAAAGCGCGCCCGTGGCACCGGTAACGGCTCAACAAGCGCCGAATGTCACTGTGATGCGCCCTGGCCTTACGCCCATTGCCCGAGTCGTGAGCGCAACCGGCACGCTCGCCGCCAAGCGTGAAATGCCGGTGGGCGCCGTCGGCGAAGGCGGCATGGTGAGCCGCGTTCTGGTTGAACCGGGCGACTGGGTGAAGGCTGGGCAGGTTTTGGCGACAATCGAGCGCTCGGTTCAGAACGCTCAAGCCAGTGCATCGTCTGCGCAAATCAGGGTTGCAGAGGCAAATGCACGCATCGCCCAAAGCGAGCTTGAGCGCGCACAAGCGCTGGTCTCACGCGGGTTTATCTCGAAGGCTGATGTGGATCGCAAAACAGCGACACGCGATTCGGCCCGTGCACAAGTCAATGTCGCTCGCGCGCAATCGGGTGAAACGGACGCCCGCAACCACCGGCTGGATATTAGAGCTCCTGCTGCGGGCTTGATTTTGGCGCGCGCAGTAGAGCCTGGCCAAGTCGTTGGCCCCGGCACTGGCGTTTTGTTCCGCATCGCGATGGGCGGCGAAATCGAACTGAAAGCGCAACTCGCCGAAGGTGATTTGGCGCAGCTGAATGTAGGGTCGCACGCCGACGTCACGCCGGTGGGCACACAGCAGAGCTTCGGTGGCCCCGTTTGGCAAATCTCGCCGATCATCGATCCGCAAACACGTCAAGGCGTTGCGCGAATTGCGCTCGCTTATAATCGTGCGCTGCGCCCCGGTGGTTTCGCCACGGCAAAGCTGGCGCTTGGCACGATCAACGCGCCGCTCCTGCCCCAATCAGCGGTACTGGCAAGCGATCAAGGCAGTACAGTCTATGTTCTCGATGCGGCGAATAAGGTTGTGAAACGCGCAGTCACTGTCGGTGACGTGTCCGATCAAGGTGTGGCGATTTCGAAGGGCCTCGATGGCAGCGAGCGCGTCATTGTCTCGGCGGGTGCGTTTGTCAGCCCCGGTGAGAAGGTACAGCCCGTTATGACTCCCCCAACAAAATAGGCCGCTCTTCGTATGGATTTTCGTAAAATATCTGCGTGGGCAATCCGCAATCCCATTCCGCCTATTGTGCTGTTCATCGGGTTATTGCTGGCGGGTATTGTTAGCTTTTCTGGAATGGGCGTAAGCGACAATCCAGATATTAGCTTCCCTGCCGTGCGCATCGTCGTAGACCAACCCGGTGCCGCACCGACCGAGCTGGAAACGCAGATCACCCAAAAGGTCGAATCCGCGGTGCGCAGTGTGAATGGCGTCACCGACGTCTTTTCATACGTCAGTGACGGTGAAAGCCGCACAATGGTGCAGTTTGATGTCGGAACGCCGGTTGATCGCGCGCTCAATGATGTGCGCAATTCCGTTCAACAAATCCGCAGCGAACTCCCCGATGGCATATTGGAACCGCAAGTGTTGCGCGTGGATATTGGCGATGGCGCGCTTGGCTATTATTCGGTCGATTCCACCAGCATGACGCTGGAACAGCTCAGCTGGTTTGTCGATAACACCGTTGGTAAAAGGTTGTTGCAAGTTCCGGGAATGGCCGCCGTTTCGCGCGGCGGCGGCGTCTCGCGTGAAATCAAAGTCACGCTCGATCCTGCCAGGATGCAGGCGCAAGGCGCAACGGCGGCCGAAGTCAACGCGCAACTGCGCGGCATCAACACCAACGCAACCGGCGGACGGGTCGAAATTGCGGGGGCCGAGCAAGCAGTGCGGGTGATCGGCAATGCGAAGAATGCATTTGGGTTGAGCCAAACCCAGATTTCGCTGGGTGGAGGTCGCACTGTCAAACTGGCTGATCTTGCGAAAGTTGAAGACCTTTATGGCGAGCAGCGCAACATCTCGATCATGAATGGTCAGCAGGTGCTCAGTTTTAGCATTCAGCAGACCAAGGGTGCGTCAGATGTTGCGGTTTATGACGGCGCGCAGGAGGTTCTGAAAACGCTGCAAAAGGAATACCCCAACGTTCACATCCACGAGCTGTTTACGACCGTGGTTTATACGAAGAACCAATATCATTCCTCGATTGCGTCGATGATCGAAGGCGCGCTGCTTGCGGTGCTGGTGGTGTTTATCTTCTTGCGCGATTGGCGCGCAACGCTGATCTCTGCGCTCGCGATTCCGCTCTCGGCGATCCCGACCTTCTGGTTCATGTCACTGATGGGCTTCAACCTCAACTCGCTCAGTCTGTTGGCGCTGAGCCTTGTGTCGGGGGTGCTGGTCGATGATGCCATTGTGGAAATCGAGAATATCGTGCGGCACATGCGCATGGGTAAAACCGCGTACCAAGCATCGATTGATGCGGCCGATGAGATCGGTCTTGCGGTGCTCGCAACGACAATGGCGATTGTTGCGGTGTTCCTGCCTGTGGGGCTGATGCCTGGCATTTCTGGGCAATTCTTCAAGAACTTTGGTTTGACAGTGGTGGCCGCCGTGCTCGTCAGCCTCGCCGTTGCGCGCCTGATTAGCCCAATGATTGCGGCGTATCTGCTCAAATCGGAGGGTGAGCGCAGCCACGGTCAAGGCAAGTTGATGGATTGGTATGATGGCGTGTTGCGCTGGTCGCTGGTGAACCGCTGGAAGACCGTGCTGATCGGCGGCGGCGGGGCATTTGTGCTGACCATTGGGTTGATGGCCTATGAAGGCTCTCGCTTCCAGTTCCAGCCCACGATCAACGTCGATTCATCGCAAATCAATATCCGCATGGTGCCGGGCACGACCCTGGCCGAAACGCGTGCGGTGTCCGCGAAAGTAGCGAGCCTTATTGATGCGTCACCATCCGTTGAGCGCGCGTTTCAGAGCATTGATGTTGGCAGCGCCCAAATTTTCATCACGCTCAAGAAAGAGCGTCCTCAAACGAGTATCGTTTGGGAGCGCGAGATGGCGCCGAAATTGCTCAACATCGCCGATGCGCAGGTCAGCTTTCAGTCGCAGAACGGTGGCGGGTTCAGCGGGCGCGACATTACGATCATTTTGGGCGGTGACGACCCCGTGGCCTTAAAAGACGCGGCTGATAAATTGCTCATTGAAATGAACGGTGTGCCCGAAATTCGCGGAGCGCGCATCGACGGCGATATGTTGCGGCCAGAAATCTCGATCAAACCGCGCTTTGATCTCGCTGCACAACTGGGTGTGTCCACTACAGCGCTCAGTCAGGCCATCCGTGTGGCGACGCAGGGCGAAATTGATCAGAATGCCGCAAAATTTGCGCTTTCAGACCGGCAGGTGCCGATTCGCGTGACGATGAGTGAGGATTCGCGGCGGTCGCTGTCCTCGATTCAGAATTTGCCCGTGCCAACAGCGAGCGGAGGCTCAGTGCCGTTGCGTGTCGTCGCTGATATCAGCCTGGGCGCGGGGCCGGTTGAAATCCGGCGCTACAATCTTGCGCGGCGGATGCAAATCGGCGCTGATCTGGCGCCGGGCAAAGTCTCCAGCGAGGCGACCAACAAGATCAACCTGTTGCCAGCCTTGGCGCATCTGCCCAACGGCGTGCACCGCGTGATTGCGGGGCCGGATAAATGGCAAGCGGATTTGGTCACCAATTTCTTTCTGGCGCTTGGTGCTGGTGTTTTGCTGGTGTTTGCGGTGCTCGTCTTGCTCTATCGGCGCTTGCTCTCGCCAATGGTCAATCTTGGGTCGCTGATACTGGCACCGCTGGGTGGCTTGCTCTTGTTGTTGCCCTTCGGGTTGCCGATCTCCATGCCGGTGATGATCGGGATCATCATGCTGTTCGGAATTGTGGCCAAAAACTCGATTTTGCTGGTCGATTTCGCGATTGAGGAGATCGCGCATGGGGTCAAACCGCTTGATGCGATCATCGATGCGGGCCACAAGCGCGCGCAGCCCATCTTGATGACAACAGTTGCGATGGTCGCGGGGATGGTGCCCACTGCGCTTTCCTTCGGGGGCGATGGCGCGTGGCGGCAGCCGATGGGGCTTACCGTGATCGGCGGGTTGTTGCTCTCCACACTGCTTACTCTCGTGATTGTGCCCGCGAGCTTCAGTCTCGCCGTTGATATGGAGAATTGGTTGGGGCCGAGGCTTCGCCGGACCCTCTCAACCTACAAAGATGGCGACGACGTGGCTTCGCTCTCCCCCGCCCCTGCCGAGTAACGCCTGTTCGCACACCGCATGAACGGATGAAGCGCGTCGCGACAGGTTTGCTGGTTGCAATGGCTGCTGTGTATGTGTTTGCGCGCCTCTTTGGCCATCACAATTTTGCGCTTGGCTGTGTCCGGGCCTTTGCAGAAGCGGCGATGGTGGGTGGGCTGGCGGATTGGTTCGCCGTCACCGCGCTGTTTCGCCACCCGCTTGGCCTACCCATTCCGCACACCGCGATCATCCCCACCAATAAAGACCGGATCGGCGACTCGTTGGCGAGCTTCCTCAAAACCAACTTCCTGACGTCGAAGGTGGTGGCGCGGCGGATGCGGCGGGTGGATGTGGCCGGCGCCGTGGGCGGATTTCTGAGCACGCCTGCAAGCGGCGATGCTCGTATGCGTAACGGGGCGGCACGGTTGCTCGCAAGTGTGGTGCAGTCGCTCGACCAGGAGCGGCTCGGCGGCATGATTAAGGGCGGTGTCGAGAGCCGAATCCGTGCGCTCGACCTCGCCCCGATGCTCGGCCAAGCGCTGCATGCGGCGATGGCGGCCGACAGGCACCTGCCGATCCTTTATGGTCTCATCAACTGGGCCAATCGCACCTTGGCGGCAAATGACGAGCTCATCCGCCAGATGGTGCACGATAAAGCTGGAAGCGTAATGCGCTGGACGGGGCTCGATGAGACGCTCGCCAACGCGATCATCTCCGGTCTCTCCAAAATGCTTGACGAAATGGCGACTGACCCCAGCCACCCAATGCGCGCCAAAGCGGAAGAGGGCCTGCACACGCTCGCGAACGACCTTCAAAATGATCCGAGAATGAAGCAGCGCGTGGCAGATTTCCGGGATGGCGTGCTCGACAACCCCGCGATGCGCAGATGGCTCGATGGATTGTGGGAAACGGCGCGCGCAAGCCTGCTCAAAGCGGCGCGCGACCCGCAAGCCGCGCTCGCCGGGCGCTTTGGCGAGACGGTGCGTCAGCTCGGCGGCACCTTGCAAACAGATGTCGCATTGCGCCTCACGATCAATCGCTTCGCCCGCCGCACGCTGGTTGGAATGGCCGCGCGCTATGGTGACAGCGTCGTGAAGCTCGTTTCAGAAACCATCCGTGGATGGGACGCGCAAACCGTGACTGATCGGATCGAGCAAGCCGTGGGACGTGATCTGCAATATATCCGCCTCAACGGCACGCTGGTGGGCGGATTGGTTGGGCTGGTGATTCATGCGGTGGATGTGTGGGTGTGAGTTGCACTAATCGCGAAAGGAGCGATCCAGCCGATCCATCTTGCGCAGCGCCGCACCCCAGGTGAGCTGCGCGCCCCCGCTAAAGTCTGACATCGCTTGATGCGCGACCCGTTCAGCCATCTCGGCACTCATCGCGTTCAGCGCCGTTCCACCGGCCTGTGCTGCGACCTGGATCGCGCACGCCTTTTCCAGCAAGAAATGAACGAGATAAGCCTGCGCGACCGTCTTTCCCGCTGAGAGTAAGCCGTGATTGCGCAGGATGAGCGCGTTGTTCGTGCCCAAATCCGCAACCAGTCGTGGCTGCTCTTCTGCCTCAAGCGCCACACCTTCATAATCATGATAGCCCACGCGGGTGTGCACCAGCAGCTCCGTTTGCGAGAGGGGCAACAGCCCCTGTTGCTGGCACGAGACCGCCACGCCCGCCACCGAGTGCGTGTGGAACACCGCGCCCAGATCATGCCGCGCTGCATGCACACAGCTGTGAATGATGAAGCCAGCGGGGTTGATTTGATAGGGCGTCGGAATCAGAATATTCCCCGACAGATCCACCTTCACAAGGCTGCTCGCGGTAATCTCCTCAAAATACAGCCCGATGGGATTGATCAGGAAATGCTCCTCCGGCCCCGGCACGCGCGCGGACAGATGCGTGAAAATCAGATCATCCCAGCCGTGATACGCAATCAACCGGTACGCGCACGCCAGATCAACGCGCGTGGCCCATTCCTCAGGGGTGACTTGGTCTTTGACTGACGTGGCCATGCCATCGCTCCATTTTACACTGTTGTTAACACCATCCTAGCGCGCGGGCCGGGGATGTAAATGGGGCGCGGGAGGCGAGCCAACCGAGCCGTCCCACTAAGTGCCAGACTTGGCGCGTGTTGCCTTAGTTGGCCCAGACTTCAGCACATGACGCCGAAATCTGTTGCCAGCGAAGCGGATGATGATCGTCACCCAGAGTGCCAACCAGCCCAATGCGAGCAGGTGTGGCCACATGGCCCCCTCGCGCGCACCCTCGGCGAACATAACCAGTGGCGATGACAGAGGGAAGATCGCAGCCCCCCACCACATCGCTGAATGGGTTTGCCCCAGCGCTGCGCTAGCGAGCACGAAGATGAACACTTGCGCCATTGTTGCCGGCATTGAGATTGTTTGCACTTCGCGCGGTGAATTGGCCTGTGCGCCAAGACCCAAGAAGAT
>JAYVZY010000067.1:0-2199 GCA_043782885.1 Sphingomonadales bacterium
GGGCTTCGCCAATTGGCTGGACAACGCGATCGTCAACACCACCATCTCCACGGGGCTTGGGGGCATAATCAACCAGCAGCGCCAGAACGTGCCGCATGCGCGCTCAATCGGCGTGGAAGCGATGCTTCACGGTCGGCTGTGGCACGGATTGACGTTTGATGGCTCGTTGATTTATGCCGACGCGACGATCCGCGCACCCAGTCCACTCTCCGGAAAAATGCTCGCGCAAACACCGCGCTGGCAAAGCAGCGTGACGCTGAGCTGGGTTAGGCGAGATGATGGTTTACGTGCGGCACTCACCGTGCGTCACACGGCGGCGGCATTCGACGATGATCTCAACACGCGGACTCTCCCTAGTGCTGTGACGCTCGATGCCGCCTGCCGTGCCCGCCTGATGCCGCATGTCGCGATCACGTTGCGCGCTGAAAATATTACCGATGCGCGTATTGTGACGGCGCTAAGCACCACCGGCGTGCAAAGCGTTGGCACGCCGCAACTCTTCTCGGCGGGCTTTGGGTTCAGCTTCTAACCAGTCCGCTATTTGCCGAGCGCACCGCCCAATATGTCACCTAAGCCACCTGAGCTTGGTGCTGGGGTTGATGATGAACTGCTCCCGCCGAGTATGCCACCAAGCATGCCACCGCCGACACCGAGTTTTCCGGCAGCACTGCCAATCGAGCCCAAAATACCTGGCTTTTTGGCGGCTGTCGTTTGACAAAAGGTTGGATTAAGCGAGGCACGGTCTGCCTGTTTGTTCGCCAGAAGGTCAAGCGCGCTGAACTTTGGCGCTGGTAGCGCTTTTTGAACGGCGGCACCCGCAACTTGCATCAACAATGAGTCTTGGTCGGTCAAGCCAATTTGCGATCCGCATTGCGACTGGCCTTTATTGAGCAGGGCTTTGCCCTTCATCACGACACTCGCAATTTTCAGCAGATTAGCGCCGGACAACATCCCAGCACTGGCAGGTGCAGCGAGAACCAACGCCGCACTCAAGACGATGAGTTTTCTCATATCAATCTCCCAATGTGCCCGCACTACATCGCGGGTGAGGGGAGCTTATCACATCAATCGGGCGACTCCAAACGGCCCTTAAAGCCTTGCGCAACCACATACCATTCCGATGAACCCTTGCGGCTCGCGGGCGGCTTTGCATGCTTTACGCTCGTGAAATTGCGCTTCAATTCAGACACAAGCGCACTGTCAGCACCGCCTGCGAGCACCTTGGCAACAAAGGCTCCACCGGGTGCCAGTATCTCTACCGCAAACGCAACGCCGGTCTCTACCAACGCCATCGTGCGCAAATGATCGGTTTGCGGATGGCCAACGGTGTTCGCCGCCATGTCCGAGAGGACGAGATCAGCAGGCCCACCGAGTGCCTCGCTGAGCCACGCAGGCGCAGCATCATCCATAAAGTCCATCTGAATAATCTCAACGCCCTCAATCGGGTCAGTTGGAAGCAAGTCGATGCCGGCGACCCGCGCCTTTGGCGATGTTTTGCGCACCACCTGCGCCCATCCACCCGGCGCAATACCAAGATCAATCACGCGCTTTACGCCCTTTAGAAAGCCGAAGCGCTCGTCAAGCTCAATGAGCTTATATGCCGCGCGCGAGCGATAGCCCTCCGCCTTGGCGCGCTTCACGTAAGGGTCATTGAGTTGGCGCGCCAGCCAGCGGTTCGATGAATTCGTCCTCCCGCGCGCTGTTTTCACGGTAACATGACCGCCGCCGCCACCCCGACTCATGTGGTTCGTCCTTCCGTCATGAGCCCGCGCAAAATCCCCTCGCGAATGCCACGATCGGCTATCCCCACGACCTCAGCAGGCCAAAACCTAAGTATCTCCTCAAGAATAGCACACCCGGCGACGACAAGGTCAGCACGCTCTATTCCTATGCACGCGATGGCTGCGCGCTCCTCAACGCTGCTCACTGACAGATTATGGCTTATGGCGCGCAAATCTTCGGCTGGCACTGTAAGGCCATCAATTTGGCTGCGATCATAAACGTCAAGACCGAGATACACACTGCCGAGCGTCGTCACCGTACCACTCGTTCCCAATAAGCGGCGCGCGTGTAGCCCAGTGTTGCGCCCGAAGAACGGCGCAAAGCTGTCTCGGACACGCGCGCGCATCGCCGCGTAGGTCATCTCCCGTTCGGCTGGCAGGGCCCCGTGATCAGGTTCGGTCTCGCTCAAGCTCACAA
>JAYVZY010000068.1:0-7487 GCA_043782885.1 Sphingomonadales bacterium
CGCATAATCGCCAAACACGTCGTAGATATTCTCATTCCGGCCACGCTCGGGCGCGAAATCGCGCGGGCCATCAATGCCGAAATCGATCACGCTGGCGGAGTCTGGCGCATGAAAAGCTGACGTCGCGTGGAGCGGCCGCGTTTCCACCAAGGTGCCCCATTCGTCCTCGTTTAGATACAGCGTTTCGGGCGCGAGCGGACGATAGCTGCCTATATCCGCGCTCTGCGTGCGGATGCGGTTGGCATGATAATCACGGATCGACTCGAACCGCGACGCCGCCGCACCGGCCACTCCGCTGTCGCGCACGATGACCGCGTCATCGCCCAGATGCTCAAACAGCGTGCTGAGCTTCTCTTCAAACAGCGGCAACCAATGATCCATTCCCGCCAGTCTTCGGCCTTCCGACACCGCCTGATAGAGCGGATCGCCCGTTGCCGTCGCGCCGAACAGCGCGACATAACCGCGCCGGAAGTTCTTGATGCTCACCTCATCGAGCAGCGCCTCGGCAGCGGGGAGCAGCGTGAAGCTCTCCACGCGCGAAATAGTGCGCTGATCAGCCGGATCAAACGCGCGGATGCTCTCAATCTCGTCACCGAAAAAATCGAGCCGCAGCGCATGCGGACTGCCGGACGGATAAAGATCAACCAACGATCCGCGCACCGCATATTCGCCCGCGTCCGCCACGGTATCGGTGCGGACATAGCCATTCGATTGCAGCAACTTGCCGAGCGCATCGCGGTCAATCGCCTTGCCGGGTGCGAGCGTCGCGGTGAGTTGGCGGATGCGGAAGGGGGTGAGCGTGCGCTGGGTTGCGGCGTTCAGCGTGGTGAGAACAAGCTGCGGCCCGCGCGGCTTATCCTGAAGCGCCGCCAGAGCCGCCAGCCGCTCCGACGACGCGCGCAACGAGGGCGAAGCGCGGTCATAGGGCAGGCAATCCCATGCCGGGAATTCGATCAGTTGCAGCTCGGGCGCAAACCAATGCGCGGCATCGGCGACAGCACGCATGGCTTGGTCATCGGCACAAATCAGCACGGCGCGTGTGGTGGCTGCGCGCGCGAGATCGGTCATCAACCAAGGCAGGAAGCCGTTGGGAACGCTCGATAATGTGAGCGGGGTGGGGGATTTCAGGATACGCTGGAGGGGCATCGGGTTAACGCGCCACCTGAATATAATCCAACTTCTGGAGCGCCGTCATCATCGCGCCCTGCCACCGTGCGGGAACAGCTTCCACCCCCATCGCCCAGGCCATAATATCGACATCCTGCTCCTCAATAAACGCCTCGAACCAATCGCAGTCCGCCGCGCTCCACCCAGCGGAAAAGCGCGCGAAGAAGCCACCTACCATCATGTCAGCCTCGCGCGTGCCGCGATGCTCAGCGCGAAATTTAAGGCGTTTGAGGCGTGTTTCGTGATCCATGTGCATCCAATAGCAAATAGCCGACCCTGCAATTGCAGCGCCGACTGAGTAAGGCTAAGCCCCTATCATGCGGCCCGATATTCTCAACCCTTTGTTTACGGAAGTCGAATTGCTCAAGGGCGTTGGCCCCGGGTTGGCGAAGCCACTGGCGCGCCTCGGGCTGGCTCGCGCGGTTGATCTGCTGTTCCATTTACCGACCGGCGTGATCGAGCGGCAGGTGGTCGAGAAGCTCGACGAAGCCGCTATCGGTGGGCATGTCTCGGTGGTCATTACGCCGGTGAGCTATGCCCAAGGTGGCCCGCGCAGCCCGTTCCGCGTGCAGGCGATGGATAGCGCAGGCGATTATCTCAGCCTCACTTATTTCGGGCCATCCGGCGGTTACGCCAAGAAGTTGCTGCCGCTCGGCGCGCCGAAGCGCGTGGCGGGCAGGCTAGATCAATATGGGCAGGAGCGGCAGATTGTTCACCCCGATGTCGTTGGGCCCGAAGCGGCGTTGCCCGAACGCGAGGCGGTGTATCCCTTGGCGGATGGCCTCACGGGAAAGCGGCTTCAGGTGCTGGTGGCGCAGGCGTTGGATCGGGCACCAACGCTGGCGGAATGGGTTGAGCCGAGCCTGTTGGCCGAGCGTGGCTGGCCCGTGTGGCGCGCAGCCTTGGCGCGCATTCACGCCGATCCGCGTGATGCAGTGGCGCGGACGCGGCTCGCTTATGATGAGGTGTTCGCCAACCAACTTGCGCTGATGTTGGTGCGCGCGTCCACGCGGAAGCGGCGAGGATGGCCGCTTGCGGGGGATGGGCATCTGCGGGCGCTGCTCAAACTGCCTTACACGCCCACGGGCGCGCAAACGCGCACGATCCGCGAGATTGAGGGCGATCTGGCGCAGTCCACCCCGATGGTGCGGCTACTGCAAGGCGATGTCGGCTCGGGCAAAACCTTGGTGGCGCTCAACGCGCTGCTGATTGCGGTGGAAGCGGGTGCGCAGGGCGCACTGCTGGCCCCCACCGAAATCCTCGCCCGCCAGCATTTCGCCACTCTCTCCGCGCAACTGAGCGGGCTGCCAGTGAACATCGCGATCCTCACTGGCCGGGAGAAGGGACGCGCGCGCGAGGCGACGTTGATGGGGTTGGCGGACGGCAGCATCCATATCCTCATCGGCACGCACGCGATCTTTCAGGAGGCGGTGGCCTACCGCAATCTGGGCTTGGCGGTGGTTGATGAGCAGCACCGCTTTGGCGTGGCGCAACGGATGCTCCTGACCGCGAAGGCCGAGCACCCGCCCCATCTGTTGGTGATGACCGCCACACCTATTCCGCGCACGCTCACGCTCAGTCATTATGGCGAGATGGATGTGAGTCGGCTCGATGAAATGCCGCCGGGACGCCAGCCAATTGAAACGCGGGTGATTGCGGCGGAGAGGCTGGCCGAGATTGTCGATGGGCTAGGCCGCCATATCGATAAAGGTGGGCAAGCCTATTGGGTATGCCCGTTGGTGGAGGAGTTGGAGACGACAGACCGCGCCGCCGCTGAAGCCCGCGCTGCCGCGCTGCGCACCCGGTTCGGTGACAAAGTAGGCCTCGTCCATGGCCGGATGAAGGGGCAGGAGAAGGACGCAGTGATGAGCGCCTTCGCGTGCGGCGATCTAAGCGTTCTCGTCGCCACCACCGTAATCGAAGTGGGTGTTGATGTCCCTAACGCCACGCTGATGATCATCGAAGAGGCCGAGCGCTTCGGCCTCGCCCAGCTCCACCAATTGCGCGGGCGCGTGGGGCGCGGCGATCAGGCGTCCGTCTGCCTGCTCCTGCGCGGCAACGGCCTGACCGAAACCGCCCGTGCACGTCTCGCCCTCATGCGTGAAACCAACGACGGCTTCCGCATCGCCGAGGAAGATCTCCGGCTGCGCGGCGCCGGGGAGGTGCTTGGCACCCGCCAATCGGGCGAAGCAGCGTTCCGGCTCGCCTCCCCCGAAGATACCGCTGCGCTCATCACGACCGCCACCGATGATGCCCGGCTGTTGGTAGATCGAGATGGCGGGCTGGAGGGGCCGCGCGGACAAGCGGCGCGGATTTGCCTCTATCTGTTCGAGCGCGATGCTGCGGTGGGGCTTCTGCGAGCGGGGTAAGAGGCGCCGATGTGCTCGGGCGAGACCGATTTTGATATGCTGAACTCGACCAGTTTTGAGCTCTTCGGTCGGCTCACGGGCGGTGCGACTTCCTTGGCACGTCACCCACAAGGGTAACAATTCATTCTGGACAAAGGTCGGAGCCACACGGCCCGCCGAGAGGGCCAGGGGCGCTGGTCAGCTCGCCGTCGACCAATGCTCAAATGTTGCCCCGAGCGTTAACCATCCTCGCAACGCTACGAGCCATCTGATGTAATTATTTGAATAATGGTGGACGCATTTGGGCTCCAACTGTAGGACGGTACGGACTCGCGGGACATCTTTCATGCTGCTACTTTTTAGCAAGGAGGGTGTAAACGATGACCAAGGATGAACGTGAGATACAGCGCAAGCTCAAAGTGCTATACTACGCCGAGAAGACTGGCCATGTGGCGAGGGCGTGCCGATATTTTGGTGTTGGCCGGTCAAACTTCTATCGATGGAAGCGCGCATATGAGGCGCGCGGCGAGGCTGGCCTGTTTAATGCGAACCCTCAGCTGAATGGCAAAGTCGAGCGATCCCACCGATCTGACCAGCAGGAGTTTTACCAACTCCTCTCATACAAAGACGATGTCGATCTCGAAGCCAAACTCGACGAATGGGAACACTTCTACAACTTCAATCGACCGCATGGCGCCTCAATGGAAAAGCACACTATGAAGCGCTCAGAGAAAGATTTTAACGAACAACTAGGCTCAGGACCTATTAAAGTGTTTGCATAGGTGGCGTGAAGTTGATTCAATGGCGATGCGAAGGAGGCATTGCCATGAGTGATCTGATTTGGTTGACAGAGGCGCATATGCGCAAGATTGAGCCCTATTTTCCGTTATCGCACGGCGTCCCGAGGGTTGATGACCGGCGGGTCATCAGCGGGATTATCTTTGTGATCCGCAACGGGTGTCGATGGCGTGATGCGCCGCGTGAATATGGCCCGCCCAAGACGATCTACAACCGCTTCATCCGCTGGAGCCGGATGGGCGTGTTCAACAAGATATTTGCTGGCCTTGCGGCGCAGGGCGGCAAGCCGGATCAATTGATGATCGACGCCACGCACTTGAAGGCGCACCGCAGTCCAGCTTGCGCAGACTGCGTAAACTTGTCTGCGGCTGCGAGCCTTTTAAAAAAGCATGTCCTGAGCTTGTCGAAGGGGGTCTATTCCCCGACGTATAGGTCGCACCAAGGGGTGAGGCAGCGCAGCCGATGCGGGGCATCGGCGAGAACCGAACTTGAACTCGAAGCTGCACGCCGTTTGTGATGGCAAGGGCCGACCGTTGATCCTGCTGCTCAGCGAAGGCCAAATGAGCGATTTCGGCGGTGCTGCGCTGATGATTGACGCGTTTCCAAAAACCAAAGCGCTGTTGGGCGATAAAGGTTATGACGCCGATTGGTTTCGTGGCGCGCTCGCAGCACGCAAGATCGAAGCCTGCATCCCTTCAAAATCAAACCGCAAAATCCACATCCCGCACGATGCAGCGCTTTACAAACAGCGCCACAAAATCGAGATCATGTTCGGACGCCTGAAAGACTGGCGGCGCATCCACACCCGCTACGACCGATGCGCCCACACCTTCATGTCCGCCATCTGTATCGCCGCAACCATAATCTTCTGGATCAATCAATGAGTCCTGAGCCTAGGCCGTAGACTCATAAGCGCGTAGCCACAAACGGATTGAGGCAAGTTTTACCATAGCGAGGAAGTTTTCTGGGCGCTTGTCGTAGCGGGTTGCGATGCGCCGGAAGTGCTTGATTTTGCTGAAGAAACGCCCGACCAAGTTGCGCTCCTTATAGAGCCGTTTGCTGAAGCAGGGCTTCCATTTGCGGTTTGATTTGGCCGGAATGTTGGGCACCGCACCTTGTTCCTCGATCAGGTTGCGGATGCCGTCGGCATCATAGGCCTTGTCCGCCAGCACGATGGTACGGGGTGGAAGACGATCAAGCAAGCCCTGCGCGGCAGGGCCATCATGCGCTTGCCCTGCTGTCAGGCTGAGCCGGATGGGCAAGCCTTGTGCATCAACGAGCGCATGGATTTTGGTGGTCAAGCCGCCTCGTGAACGACCGAGACAATAATCTCCACCCTTCTCGCAGCTCATGCTCCCCCGGAGCATGAGCTGCGCTCAAATTTAGCGTCGCAGCTTGCTGGTGCGCGCGGATTGAGGTGCTGTCGATCATCTGAATATCACCGTCAAGGGCAGCGGTGATAGCGTCCATAAGCCTGTCCCAAACCCCAGACCTGCGCCATCTTACGAAGCGATTGAGCACGTCGTGCGCGGGCCATACCGTTCCGGTAAGTCCCGCCACGGCGCGCCCGAGCGCAACACCCAGAAAATGCCGTTTAACACACGGCGATCATCAACACGCGCAACCCCACGCGGCTTGTTCGGTAACAGTGGCGCGATCACCCGCCATTCAAAATCGGTCAAATCGTAGCGGCTCATCCATGGTTCCCTTCGCGGAACCCTGAATCATATTTACGCCGCCTTGGAAATCCTGTTTATGGGTTCACGGCCTAATTGCGGCGTGAGCCGTTGAAGGCTGCCCTAAAACCAATATCAGCGGAAGAGTTGCGATAAAATTCTGGTTGGCCCGGCGCATTAATCACCCCTTTGATTATGTTAACGAGATTAGCTCTTGGACAATAATATACAAGTCAGCAATTTACGGTTGTGGCTCGTTAAGGAGTGGCACCAATATCGCGTTTAGATCATCCAAATCGAAGGCATTTGCTTTAGCGTAACGCAACACGCCGGCGCGATCGATGACGTAATTTGTTGGAACACCACCTAAAGGGCCGTAATTACCGTGGAACGATTTGACCACTGGAATAGTCAGTTTTGCAGCCAATGGCTTGAGATATGACAGTGGCACCGAATCCTCGGTCGTGACCGCAAACACTTCTAGGCCAGCCTTACGCTGCACCTTGAAATAGGCGTCGAGTAGGGGAAGCTCTTGCTTACAGGGGCCGCACCACGTCGCCCAAAAATTTATTACCGCGACTTTGCCGCGCAAATCTTGAGGCGAAACCTTAGGTCACATACCCATAAAGGGGATTCCCTTTTGCGCTGAAGCATGATTCAGTGTTTCCACAACTGGAGACACGACATGGCACGTTTTGATGTGAACGATTTTGAGTGGGCGGTGATCGAGCCGCTGTTGCCAAACAAGCCGCGCGGGGTGCCACGGGTGGATGACCGCCGCGTATTGAACGGGATATTCTGGCGGCTACGAACAGGTGCACCTTGGGCTGATATACCGGCGCGTTATGGCCCGCATAGCGCAGGCGGCGCATGATCTGGGAGATCATGCCAAAGCCAAGCCTGCGTAAATCGGTTTAACCGTTGGCGCAAAGCGGGTGTTTGGGCGGGACTTTTGCAAGCTGTATCAAAGGCTTACGAAGGAGACATCCAGATGATCGACTCGTCCTCAATCCGTGTTCACCAGCACGCCGCCAACGGTATAAAAAAGATGGCCGATCCTGTTGCATGGGTCGCTCAAAGGGCGGCCTGACGACAAAAATCCACGCCCTTGTCGACGCACTTGGCCTGCCGATCCTGCTCAAACTGACTGAGGGTCGAGCGCATGACGGACGGAGCGCCGCCGACATGTCCAACTTAATTGGCGACGGCGATGTGCTGCTTGCCGACCGCGCTTACGACAGCGATGCCTTGCGCGCCGAAATGGCCGCACGCGGCGCTTGGGCCAATATTCGCGCCATGCCAGGGCGCAAAATCAAACCCGCGTTCAGCCACTTTCTCTATAAATATCGTAACTTGGTCGAGCGCTTCTTCAACAAACTCAAGCATTTCCGCGCCGTTGCCACCCGTTACGACAAACGCGACGACAATTTCCTCGCCTCCGTCCAACTCGCCTCAATCAGAATCTGGTTACGCCATAATGAGTCGGTGACCTAGCGTG
>JAYVZY010000069.1:0-3200 GCA_043782885.1 Sphingomonadales bacterium
GCGCGATTGCGTCCCGATCCGGTGTCGGTGTTGCACGTAGAGGCGGTAGCGGATGATTGGCATGCGCGCTTCTCCTGCCTCGGCCGTGCCTATGACTACCGGATTATCAACCGTCGTCCGCCGCTTACGTTCGAAACGGGGCTGGCGTGGCGCGTGACGACCGCGCTCGATGCCGAGGCGATGCACAACGCAGCACAAATCCTCGTCGGCACCCACAATTTCACGACATTCCGGTCGGTGCATTGTCAATCCGCCTCGCCGGTGAAATCACTTGATCGGCTGAATGTGCGCCGCGAGCGCGAGATCATCGTCATCGAAGCTGCCGCCCGCTCATTCCTCCACCACCAAGTGCGTTCGATGGTTGGCTGCTTGATGCTGGTTGGGCGGGGCACTTGGCGTCAGGATGACATGCGTAAAGCCCTGACGGCGGCGGATCGTTCAGCTCTTGGCTTCAACGCGCCGCCTGATGGGCTTTATTTTGTCGGCGCTACGTACTGACTTTGGTGGTTGCGCCCCACATCAATCATCGGCGCGCAGCCGGAACCCGTAAGCGATCAGGGTAAGCGCGATCGTCTCGATGCCGAGCGATCCAATCAGTTGCGGCACCGACAATCCCGAATGCAGGAGGAAAGCTGCGAACAACGAGAGTCCGACCATGAACGCCGCGTTGGCGATATTGTTCGCCGCTATGCCTTGGGCACATGCGTTCGCGGCGTTTCGTGTTTGTAAAATGGCATAGAGCGGCACGACGAACATACCACTCGAGAAAGCCAACAAAAACAGCGCAAACAACACATGCCATGCGCCCGCGCTTTGCATGAACGCAGCAATCCCGCCATCCGCTGATCCCGGAACGAAATGCGATGTGGCATACCATAAATCGAGACAGCCGAGCGCCATGAGATAGGCTGAGGCGGGCACGTAACGGTTGGTGATTTCGCCCTTGAGCACTGCGCCGATTGTTACTGAACCAACCGCCACACTCACGGTGTTTACGAGCAGCAGCAACGTGACGACGTTGCGGCCCGCATGAAAAACACCGCTCACCATAGGCGCGAACTGTGTTTGCAAAACGAGCCCTATCGAGAAGAACCAGCTGATGCCGAATACCGCAAGCGCGAGATCACGGCGCCGCAACACCAGTTTGCTCACGCGCCAAATGCTGCGCGCGATGTTCAAATCAACGGGCGCGGGTCTTCCGACGGGTGGTGCTGGCGGGATCAACTGGCTGGCCGCCACTCCGCAGAGCGCGAAGCCAGTCGCCGCCCATCCAGCCAGATGCGGTGGGGCGAGACTGCCAAGCAACTGGCCGAGCAGAATAGCAAGAAACGTCCCCGCCTCCAGCAATCCAGTGCCCCCCAGAACTTCGTTTGGCTTCAATTGCTGAGGCAAAATTGCATATTTGACGGGGCCAAAAAAGGCCGAGTGCACACCCATCAAGAACAAAGCGATGAGCAACCATCCCACCGATTGTTGCCACAACCCGAGCATCGCAATGCCCATGATACCCAACTCTGCTCGTTTGATGATGCGGATCAGCCGGGCTTTATCCATCCCATCCGCCAGCTGCCCAGCCAGCGCGGAGAACAAAAAATAGGGCAACATGAAGAGTGCACCCGCAATCAGACTGAGTTGTGCTGCTTGCTCCGGATGAGCCCGGTAAATTGTGTAGCTTGCCATAATGATCATCGCAAAGCGCACGACATTATCATTGAATGCGCCGAAGAACTGCACAATGAAGAAGGGCAAATAGCGGCGCTGACCGAGCAAATTGAACGTGAAGTGACCCATTGGTTTAAGAATGCGCGGCGCTTGTGTGGGTGTCAATCGCGACCGCTCTTGGCTTGGGGCGTGCCACACCCTAAAGGGCGGGCTAACCCGAGGAGCTCCCGATGAATATTGATCAGATCATGCGCACTGCCCCCGTCATCCCCGTGCTGGTGATTGAGGATGCAGCGCATGCCCGCCCCATCGCAGAGGCACTGGTGCGTGGCGGCTTGACGGTGCTGGAAGTAACGCTCCGCACGCCCGCTGCGCTCGACGTGATCCGCGAGATGAGCGCTGTCGAGGGCGCGATCGTGGGAGCAGGGACGGTGTTGAACGAGGCTGATTTGCGCGCCAGTATTGACGCGGGTGCGCGCTTCATCGTTTCCCCCGGTCTGACCGAGCCGCTCGGCAGGGCGGCCATCGCGAGCGGCATTCCCTTCCTTCCCGGCACCGCCAATGCGAGCGACATCATGCGCGGGCTCGACATGGGGCTGGACCACTTCAAATTCTTCCCGGCTGAGGCTTCTGGTGGACTAAAGGCGCTGAAGGCGCTGGCCGGGCCGTTCGGGAACGTCCGCTTCTGCCCGACTGGCGGGATCACCCAAACGACCGCACCTGACTGGCTTGCCGAGGAGGCCATTTTGTGCGTGGGTGGATCGTGGATTGTTGGCAAGGGTGGACCCGACGTCTTGGCGATCGAGACCACAGCGCGCGCGGCGAGCACTCTGAGGACTTAGCGCCCTCCCAAATACCATTTAGCGCCCTCCCAAATACCGTAAAGGGCCGTTAACCAAATATTCGCACATTACTGACATTGTAAAGCCGTCGCAGCTTTGGAAAAGTCAATGAGTTACCGAGGGTTAACAAAAAACAGTGCCCACCGACCGGCCTGGCTACGGGTGATTTGGTCGCGCTATGATCGCCCCAAAACCAGAAAACTGCGCATTTTCCTCTGGGCTACGCTGTTATCGGTTGGCTTGATCTATTCCGATGACCTCTACCAGCCGATCGAGTTGCTCATTCAAGCGGCGCGCAATGCCGTGCGCAGTCACAATTCGGATGGCAGCATCGTCGTCGTCGGGCTTGATGACAAGAGCGCACACGAGCTGGGCGGCATCAACTTTCCGAGGCACTATATCGCCGAGGGCGTGGACGCGCTGTTCAAAGCCGGTGTTCGCCGGGTGTATTTCGACCGATTTTATAACGACGCGACGGATAAATATAACGACGAAGCGCTGGCAGCGGCCCTTCAGAGACATCACGATCAAGTATATCTTGGATATTATGCGCCGGTAGATGCAGCGGATGACGGGAAATATGCAATAACCCCAATTCCTTTGCTGCAACCCGCAGCGCGAAGGGTAACGTTATTGACAAGACATTTGGGAGCTGGCCTCTCGGCCGATCTGCCATATCGATCATCGGTTATCGCG
>JAYVZY010000070.1:0-2410 GCA_043782885.1 Sphingomonadales bacterium
CCTTTATTCGGGATGCGCGACACATGGCCAGCCATGATCCATTTCTGGCTGACAACATGATCCATATCCGCCTTAAACACTGCGTCGCTCGTGTAGAACGGTTGCTCAAAGCTATAGCCAAGGCGGGCATTGGCGGCGAGGCGCTTGATCGATTCGATTGGTGCGGTGGGCATTACATTTTGATCCGTGAATTGCTGGGGTCGTACATCGGCTTAAGCGAGGCGAGCGCCGGATAGCGTACCCCTGCGATTTCGATCTCGTAGTCATCCGCGCCAATCGGCCCTACTACACTGTCACCCGCAGCCGTTACATAGCCCAAACCACAGGCCGCGCCTAACGTGTGGGCATACATGCCCGAGCGAATATATCCGGCGATCCGATTCCCCTGCCAAATAGGTTCGTTGTGATAAAGCATCGGCTCGGGGGACTTAAGCAGGAACTGAACGAGACGCTGTTTAAGCCCCTCCGCTTTTTGATGGAGCAACGCCTCTCGCCCGATAAATCCGCCGGGTTTGTCCATCTTGACAGCGAAACCAAGACCCGCTTCCAATGGCGTATCCTCGTCAGTAATGTCGTGGCCCCAGTGTCGGTAACCCTTTTCAATGCGCAGCGCATTGAGCGCATGGTAGCCACAGTGTTGCAGGCCGAAAGTGGCGCCAGCGCTAACGATTTCATCATAAACGCCGATCATAAACTCCGTCGGGACGTAAAGCTCCCACCCCAGCTCCCCGACGTAAGTAATGCGTGACGCTCGCACAATGGCATAGCCCAACTCAACCTCCTGACTGGTGGCGAACGGGAATGCGGTGTGTGACAGATCGTTGGGGCTGAGTGATTGTAATAACGCACGAGCATTTGGCCCCATGATCGAAATGACACCCATGCCCGATGTAACATTGGTCAGCACCACACGCGCGTCTTCAGGCGTATGAGACCTCAGCCAACTAAAATCTCGCGTCTCGGTCTCGGCACCCGTCACAATCAGGTAAGCCGTTTCAGATAGACGCGTAACCGTAAGGTCTGCCTCAATTCCCCCTTTCGGGTTGAGCCACTGCGTGTAGACCAGTTTACCGGGCGGAACATCAACATCATTCGCACACACGGTATTGAGCACCGCACACGCATCGCGTCCCTCAAAGCGGAATTTGGCGAATGAACTCTGATCGAACAGGCCAACTGCCTCGCGCACCGCTTTGCATTCAGCCGCGCTTGTCTCGAACCAGTTTTGGCGCCCATAGCTGTATTCGTAGCGCGGTGTGCTACCCGGCGCGCCATACCAATTGGGCCGCTCCCAACCAAACGCCTCGCCGTAGCAGGCACCCGCCGCAACCAGCCGATCATGAAGGGCAGACTTGCGCACACCGCGTGCAGTTTCATATTGTTTGAATGGATAGTGCGTTGCGTAGAGCAGGCCGAGGCTCTCGCTGACGCGCTCACGCAGATACTTCCGGTTCATCTGAAACGGCATATTACGGCGAACATCGACACTCCACAGGTCAGCCGGGGGAATACCGTCGCGGATCCAGTCAGCCATCACCTTGCCAACACCGCCCGCCGATTGCAGGCCAATAGAGTTGAGACCGGCGGCAACGAAGCAGCCCTTGAGTTCCGGTGCCGCACCCAAGTGATAGCGCACATCTGGTGTGAAGCTCTCTGGCCCACAGAAGAATTTTTGGATACCCGCCTTTTCCAACGCGGGCACGCGGCGCATTGCATCGACGAGAACCGGCTCGAAATGCTCAAAGCTCCCCGCGATTTCATCGAAACA
Organism: Sphingomonadales bacterium; assembly: GCA_043782885.1. Classification (GTDB taxonomy): domain Bacteria; phylum Pseudomonadota; class Alphaproteobacteria; order Sphingomonadales; family Sphingomonadaceae; genus JAGWQR01. Next base: position 1,769 of record JAYVZY010000070.1, read on the forward strand.
AAAATCTTCAGAAATGCCATCCATCCCCCACGGCCGCGCGTTGGGCTCAAACGCGCCAACGAGCAGCTTTCCGGCATCATGCTTGTAATAGCCGCAATAATCATAGTCACGCAGCACCGGTAGCGATGCGTCCAAGCCTTCCACTCCCTCAAAGAGCACGTAATAATGCTCACAGGCGTGCAAGGGGGCGGTAACACCGATGCTCGCGGCCAGATCACGAGTCCACATCCCGCCGCAGATCACCACATAATCGGCGTCGATATGACCTACCGCGGTCTCCACACCCGTAACGTGATCACCGTTATGCCGGATGCGCGTAACCTTGGTGTTTTCATAAATACGCGCACCACCGGCCCGCGCGCCTTTTGCGAGCGCCTGAGTGATGTCGACCGCATTGGCATAGCCATCGCTGGGAATATGGATGCCGCCAACGACATCATCGACATTAACGATCGCCGCCAGCGCCTTGATCTCTTCGGGGCTAACAACATGGACCGGCAAGTCAAACACCTTCGCCATAGAAGCACTGCGTTTGAGTTCCTCAAAGCGCTCCGCATTGGTGGCCATCGAGATGGAGCCGCACTGGCGGTATCCCGTCGCTTGGCCCGTCTCGGCCTCCAACCCACGATAGAGTTCACCCGT
>JAYVZY010000071.1:0-10806 GCA_043782885.1 Sphingomonadales bacterium
CGGATCGGCTGTGTGTCACGGTCTATCATACCGACGATGAAGCGTTTGATCTCTGGAAGAAGATCGCGGGGCTCCCCGACCATAAGATCATCCGCATTCCAACATCAGACAATTTTTGGTCGATGGGCGATACCGGCCCGTGCGGGCCATGTTCGGAAATTTTCTATGATCACGGCGCACATATCCCCGGCGGGCCGCCAGGCTCGCCCGATGAAGACGGCGACCGCTTCACCGAAATTTGGAACCTAGTCTTCATGCAGTACGACCAGGCCGCGGGCGACATCCGCACGCCGCTCCCCAAGCCGAGTATCGATACCGGCATGGGTCTCGAGCGCGTCGCCGCCGTCCTCCAGGGCGTGCATGACAATTATGACACTGACACCTTCAAAGCGCTCATCGCCGAATCAGCCGACCTGACCAAGTCGGATGCGCAAGGCGCGATGAAAGCGTCGCACCGCGTTATCGCCGATCATTTGCGCGCGAGCGGCTTCCTCGTCGCGGATGGTGTGCTCCCGGCGAATGAAGGGCGCGGCTATGTGCTCCGCCGGATCATGCGTCGCGCGATGCGCCACGCGCATTTGCTCGGCGCGAAAGACCCGCTGATGCACCGCCTCGTCCCCGCGCTCGTTGCCGAAATGGGTGGTGCCTACCCGGAACTCGTCCGTGCGCAGCCGCTCATCGAAGCCACACTGCGCCAGGAAGAAACCCGCTTCCGCCAAACGCTCACCAACGGCCTCAAACTGCTCGATGAGGCCACTGCAACGATGGTAACAGGCTCTACCCTGTCCGGCGAAACGGCCTTCAAACTCTACGACACCTTCGGCTTCCCCTATGATTTGACGGAAGACGCACTCCGCACTCAAGGATTCGCCGTTGATCGCACTGGCTTTGATGCGGCGATGGCGCTCCAAAAGGCGGCGGCCCGCGCGGCATGGAAGGGCTCCGGCGCGCGCGCTTCGGATGATGTCTGGTTTGACATTGCCGAGGAACATGGCGGCACCGAGTTTATCGGCTATACCACGACCGAAGGTGAAGGTGTGGTGATTGCCATCGTCAAAGATACCGCGCGGGTTGAACACGCAAGCGCAGGCGATACCGTTACCGTACTCACCAACCAAACGCCATTTTATGGCGAAAGTGGCGGCCAAAATGGCGATTCCGGAACAGTGCGCTCAGATGGCCTCACGGCAGACATCACCGATACCGCAAAGCCGCTCGGTCGGCTCCACGCGCACAACACCGTTATCAGAACGGGCAGCATCACAGTTGGCGATCGCGTCCAGCTGTGTGTGAATACCGCGCGGCGCGATCACATCCGCGCCAATCATAGCGCCACGCACCTGCTGCATGCGGCGCTCCGCAACCGGCTCGGCACCCACGTCACGCAAAAAGGCAGCATGGTCGCCGCTGATCGGCTACGCTTTGATTACTCGCACTCGGCGGCGCTAACCGCTCTGGACATTGCCGCCATCGAAGCCGAGGTCAACGCTCAAATTCGCGGTAATGCGCCGGTCTCCACGCGTTTGATGACGCCTGATGCCGCCATCGAAGCGGGCGCGATGGCGCTCTTTGGAGAAAAATATGGCGATGAGGTGCGCGTTCTCAGTATGGGCGCAGCTGACGACCGGGCATATTCGGTTGAACTGTGCGGCGGCACCCATGTGCGGGCGCTGGGCGATATAGCGCTGTTTGTAGTGATCGATGAGAGTGGCGTTTCCGCCGGAGTGAGACGTATTATAGCGTTGACAGGCGAAGCGGCTAGGCGCTGGCTAATGGGAAAGTATCAAACACTTGTAGCTGTCGAAGAAATCCTTGGAGCAACAGCAGATCTTGTACAGCGCGCAACTCAACTCCGACAACGCCTAAAGTTGGCTGAGCGCGAATTGGCCGACGCGAAGAAGGCGCTCGCCATCGGGGGTGGGGGTGGCACCGCAGCCGCCGGCCCGGAACAGATCAACGGCGTCGCCTTCATCGGACAAATCGCCGAGGGGCTCGACCCAAAAGCATTGCGCGGATTAGTTGATGACGCAAAAGCGCGGCTCGGCGGCGAGGGTGTCGCCGTCGTGATCGCCACGAATGAAGGACGCGCATCGCTGGCCGTTGGTGTTACGCCAGCATTAGTTGCATCTGTCAGCGCTGTTGACCTTCTCCGTGCCGGCGTCGCCGCGCTTGGTGGGCAAGGCGGCGGCGGTCGACCGGATATGGCGCAGGGCGGCGGTCCCGATGGCGCAGCCGCCGCGCAAGCACTCGACGCGATTCGCGCGTTGCTCCAGGGTTAGGGGTTCAAGCGCTCAGACGAGAACCCGCCACGCTCAACCCTCACCTCCGCGAGAAGCTCTTCCCCTCGGCAGCCATTTTCTCGAGCAATGCCGATGGCTTGAAATCGTCACCATATTTGGCTTGATACGCCTTCAATTTGGCGACGATTTTTGGCAGACCTACCGTATCGGCCCAGAACATTGGCCCACCAGTATAAACCGGCCAACCATATCCCAGGATGCAGGCCATATCGACATCGGATGCGCGCAGCGCGACGCCCTCTTCCAGCACCTTCGCGCCTTCATTGACCACGACATAAAGACAGCGCGCAACGATCTCGTCAGCGGACTGCGCGCCGGTGGGGGTAATGCCCTTGTAGGCGGCGAAATCGGCGATCACCTTGGCGGCGACCGGAGATGGTGTTGGGTTCCGCTTTTCGTCATAATCGTAAAAGCCACCATTTTTCTTCTGGCCGAGGCGATCGAGCTTGACCAAATCGCCGTTAATCGTGCGCTCGTTGACCCCACGGCCAATGACATCAAGACCAACCAAATCCATCATCTGGAAATTGCCCATCGCAAATCCATAATCGTAGATCGCCTTATCGATCTCTTGCGGTGTTGGCCCCTCAAGCGCGAGCGCAATGGCCTGCACGCCGCGCACAGTCATGACCCGATTGGCAATAAATCCGGGGCCAACCCGAGAGAGCACCGGCGTCTTGCGGATTGTTTTTGCCAGCTTCATCGCCGTTGCGATCACGTCTGTCTTGGTCACTTTGCCGCGCACAACTTCCAATAATGGCATGACGTTGGCGGGCGAGAAGAAGTGCAGCCCCATCACCCACTCGGGCCGCGATGTCGCGGAGGCGATCTCATCAATGTTGAGATAAGACGTGTTCGAGGCGAGAATTGCGCCTGGTTTGGCAACCTTATCGAGCTTACCAAAAATATCCTTCTTCACACTCATCTCTTCATAAACGGCTTCAATGATCAGGTCTTCATCGTTAAGCAGATCGATGCCGAGTGTCGGCGTGACAAGGCCCATGCGTTTTTCAACGTCCGCGGCTGTCATCTTACCTTTGGCAGCAGAATTTTCGTAATTCTTGCGAATAACGCCAACGCCGCGATCGAGCGCCTCTTGGTTCATTTCACACAGCGTGACCGGAATGCCCGCGTTCAAGAAGTTCATCGTGATGCCACCGCCCATCGTGCCGGCACCAATGACGCCAACCTTTTTGATGGGGAGAGCGGCAGTGTCTGCGGGCACATCGGGTATCTTGCCCGTTTCGCGCTCGGCGAAAAAGACGTGGCGTTGTGCCGCCGATTCAACGCTGGTCATCAACTCCATGAACAGTGTGCGCTCAACCGCGATCCCGTCATCGAACGGCAAGTTGACCGCCGCTTCAACGCATTTGATAATGGCCTCAGGTGCCTTGAAGCCGCGCATCGCCCGCGCGTTTTGCTTGCGAAAGGCTGCGAAGAGCTCGGTGTTCCCCTTGAAAGGATCAACCTTATCCTGAAGGTCGCGCACCCGCTGGAGCGGTTTGCCCTCCTCCAGCACCTTACGTGCAAACGCAACCGCGTCTGCACGCAGGTTGCCCTCAGTCGCGAGCGCGTTGATCACGCCGCCCATATGCGCCATTGGCGCAGGGATTGGGCGGCCCGACGTCATGGCTTCCATTGCCAATTGCGGACCGATGATGCGGGGGAGCCGCTGCGTGCCGCCCGCACCAGGGAGGAGACCAAGCATAACCTCGGGCAACCCAACCTTGGCGGAAGGCACGGCGACGCGATAGTGACACACGAGCGCAGTCTCCAATCCGCCGCCCAGCGCGGTGCCGTGAATGGCTGCAATCACCGGCTTGGTTGAGGCCTCAATCGTATCAAGTACGTCATGCAGCGAGGGTTCTTGCATCGGCTTGCCAAACTCGGTGATGTCCGCGCCCGCAAAAAACGTCCGTCCACCGCAGATCAGCACAATCGCTTTGACGGACGCATCGGCGGCGAACGCCTTGAAGCTCTCATCGAGCCCGCGTCGCACATCAATGCCGAGCGCGTTCACGGGCGGCGAATCGATGGTGATGATGCCGATGCCGTCTTCAATCGCAAGGGTCGCTACGTTAGTCATGTTAGTCTCCATATTAGATGTTTATGTTGTTAGGCTCCCGCCCGCACAGCCTGTTCCCAGGCGATTTTGGTCAGAATAGGCAAAGCTTCGGCACGTGATTTGGCGTCAGCATGGGCCGCATTGCCGCGAATTACACGTCCTTTAATACCATGAATGATTGCGCAGAAGCGGAAGAAGTTGAACGCGATAGCATAGTCATAACCGTACATATCGGCGCGGCCCGTTCGTGCGGCATACGCCGCGACATACTCGGCTTCGGTCGGAATGTTGAGCGCAACTAAATCCGCCCCACCCAGCGCTGCCCCCGTGATTGCTGGCAAGTGATACATCGTCGCATGGTAGGAAAAATCGGCGAGCGGGTGGCCGAGTGTGGAAAGCTCCCAATCCAGCACCGCGATGATGCGCGGCTCAGTCGGGTGAAAAATGACATTATCGATCCGAAAATCACCATGCGAAATGGCTGTCTCCTCACGCCAGCCCGGCGCATCGGGAAGGTTGGCGGGCAGCCAGTCCATCAATTTGTCCATATACGGATCGCGCCCCGCATCCTCATCCGCCAGATATTGCTTGCTCCACATCGCAATCTGGCGCTCGAAATAGCCGCCATGACGCCCATAGTCATCAAGCCCAATGGCGGCATAGTCGATGGTGTGCAGCTGCGCGAGCGTCGCATTCATCGCATCAAAATAGGCGGGACGATCGTCACGCGGCACGTCCGACAAGGTAATGTCCCAGATGATCCGCCCCTCAACCATATCCATGACAAAGAATGCGGATCCGATAATGCTGTCATCGGTGCACAAGCCATAGACGTGCGCGACAGGGAAACCGGTTGTCCCAAGCGCCGAGAGCACCCGCGCCTCCCGTTCCACCGCATGTGCGCCTTTGAGGATCGGCCCCATCGGCTTGCGGCGCATCACATAGTGCCGCTTGGGCGTGATCAGCTTGAAGGTCGGGTTCGATTGCCCGCCCTTGAACTTCTCAACCGTCAACGGGCCGGAAAATCCCTCCACGTTTGACACCATCCAGCGGGCGAGCGCGGCTTCATCGAAGCGGTGCGCATCCCCCACCGGCATGGTTCCCGTGTTGGTCTCCTCAAAGGCGTTCATCGCGCTTAAAGGGCCTCGATGATCGTCACATTGGCAATACCGCCGCCCTCGCACATCGTCTGCAAGCCGTATTTCTTGCCGCGCGCCTTGAGCGCATGCACCAATGTCGACATCAATTTGGTACCTGATGCGCCGAGCGGATGGCCGAGCGCAATCGCCCCGCCATTCACGTTGAGCTTCGCATAATCCGCGCCGGTATGCTTGAGCCACGCCATCGGCACCGAAGCAAAGGCCTCATTGACCTCGAACAAATCAATGTCGTTGATGCTCATCCCTGCGCGCTTCAGCGCCTTATCGGTCGCGAACAATGGCTCCTCCAGCATCACAACCGGATCACCCGCAGTTACCGTCAGATTGACGATCCGCGCGAGTGGCGTGAGGTTATGCGCCTTCAATGCCGCCTCCGAAACAATCAGCGCGCCGGATGCGCCATCGGTGATTTGGCTCGCCGACGCTGCGGTGAGTGCGCCACCTTCCATAATCAGCTTGACGCCCGCCATCGACTCCATTGAAGCATCATAACGGATGCCTTCATCCAACACGTGCAACTCGGTGGTGCCATCGGGAAGTGTGATGGGCACGGGGATGATCTCCTTGCCGAATGCCCCAGCCTTTGTGGCGGCAATCGCGCGCATGTGGCTTTCCAGACCAAATGCATCGCACATGTCACGGGTGAAGCCGTATTTCTTGGCAATCATTTCCGCGCCGTGAAATTGCGAGAACATCGGCACACCGAAGCGATCCTGAATGCTCTTTGGCCACGGCGTGAAGCCTTCTTTCATCAACGCGTTTTGCCCCATCGGCGCGCGAGACATGCTCTCGGTCCCGGCTGCGATGACCATATCCATCGTGCCCGACATTACGGCTTGTGCAGCAAACTGAATCGCCTGCTGCGACGAACCACACTGACGATCAATCGTGACCGCAGGAACACTGACCGGCAGCTTCGACGCCATCACCGCATTACGGCCGAGTTGGTTCGATTGCTCACCGGATTGCGTCACGCAGCCCATGATGACATCCTCCACCGCTGCGGGATCAATCCCCGTGCGGTAGATCAGGGCGTTGAGCGCGTGTGCTCCCAAGTCAGCGGGATGAATACCCGAGAGGCGGCCGTTACGGCGACCTCCTCCAGTACGAACGGCATCTACGATATAGGCTTGTGCCATGATAGTCTCTCCTAAGGTTAAAGTGATTGGCCGTCGTCGACCGAAATAAAAGTGCCGGTTACGGCGCGTGAAGAATCAGAGGCGAGATAGAGCAAGGGAACGTCAAGATCACCCCCCTCCATCAAGCGGCGGCGATGCATGGCAGCGATTGTTTTCTGGCCACCCTCCGATTCGAACCACGCCGCGTTAATCTCGGTTTCGACATAGCCAGGGCAGATCATATTGACGTTGATGCCCATGCGCACCCAATCGCGCGCCAAGACCTTGCCCAAATGAAGCACGCCCGCCTTAGACGCTGCATACGCCGCCAGCCCAGCAGAGACGTGCAGTGCCGCGAGCGACGAGATGATAACAATGCGCCCGTTCTCCTTTTCACGGCTGCCCGACGCGATCAACCGCTTGGCCCCCTCGCGCACCGTGAGGAATACGCCGCGCAGGTTGACATCCATCACCTGATCGAAATCGGCGATTGGCAGATCGGTCATCTGTGCGGGTGGATTGCTTATTCCCGCGTTGGCGATAACCGTATCCACGGTGCCGAATGCCGCCTCAGCGGCATCATAAGCAGCAATGGTTGAGGCTTCATCGGCCACATCCAGTGCAACGGCGATGGCCTTGCCGCCCGCCGCGACAATCTTGTCCTGTAAGGCGTCGAGGTTATTTTTACGTCGCGCCGCCAACACGACGTTCGCACCGGCTGCCGACAATATCGTCGCAAAATGAGCGCCGAGGCCCGACGACGCGCCGGTGACGAGCGCGGTGCGGCCAGACAAGTCAAAGGTCGGTGCCGCACTCATACGTGGAACTTCACAGCATCGCTCAGCGCCGCACGATCGGTGCGCGCCGCATTGGCCGGATGTGCCGTATCCTCGTAGCCGAATGACATACCAAACAACAGTTTCATTCCCTCCGCAACGCCCAATTCTGCTTTCACGAACCCGGCGTAATGACTAAGCGCGCCCTGCGCGCACGAGCCAACGCCATTCACCGCCATCGAGAGCATGAGCGATTGCGCATACATGCCGCAATCAGCCGCCTCACGCCAGCCCGCCCAATCAGGCATAAACAGAAATAGCGCGTGCGGCGCGCCAAACAGCTCGAAGTTGCGGAGCATGGACTGCATCCTTGCTACCTTGTCATCGCGGCCCACCCCGGTCGCCTCGAAGAGCGCAACCGCCGCCCCGATTTGGCGCGTGCGATAATCGCCGGGATAGCCATTAGTGAGCGGGAAATCCGGCGTGGCAGCAGCCCCACTCATCACATGCGCCGGGAGCTTGTTGCGCATCTCCTCCGCCGCGTCCCCAGAGACGACATGCACCACCCAAGGCTGAACGTTGCAATTCGACGGTGCAAGTTGCGCGACGGTGAAGATATGATCGAGCACATCTTGCGGCACCGCATCAGGCTTAAAGCCGCGTACCGAACGCCTTTGGCGCATCAATGCCTCAAAAACGTCAGCTTGGCTTGCAGCGCCCTGCATATCTTGCTCCTGTCATATGATTCGTTCACTAAGCCTTGGCTGAGTGCGTTTCACTTATCAACTCATCTCTCGATAAACCAATACTAACACAGTTGTAAATTATAAATGTTTGGAAAGTAGCGATTATGCAACCCCCTTTTGAGCGCGTGACCCATTTTGATGGCATCCATAACTTTCGCGATTATGGTGGCTATGCTGTAGGCGGCGGGGGGCGTGTAGTGGCGGGTAAATTATTCCGCTCCGCGCAGCATTTTGATGCAACTCCCGATGATTTACAGCGCGTCGGCGCGCTCAACCTCGGGACGGTGATTGATTTGCGCGGTGGGCGGGAGCGCGCCAACGCGCCGTGCCCGCGCCCCGACAATTTTAATGCCACGATCATCGCTACGGATCAGGAAACCGCGAGCCTCGCGCCACATCTTGAGGCAGGTGAAACCGGAGATAGTGCTGCGGCGATGCACCAACGGATGATCAGCGTTTATAATACCATCGCGTTTCGGGATGAGCTCAGCATATTGTTCGCCCGTTATTTTGCGGCGCTTGCCGACTCAGATCGCCCGTCGTTGATCCACTGTCTGGCGGGCAAAGATCGCACCGGCATCGCCGTGGCGCTGTTCCATGATCTCGTCGGCGTGCATCCTGACGATATGATGGCGGATTATATGCTCACCAACACCGCCGGCAACGCCGAGGCGCGGATTGCGGCCGGCACGCGCGGGTTGCGTCAAGGTATGGGCAAGAGCCTGAGCGACGTCGCGCTGCGCGTGATCATGTCGGTGCACCCAGATTATCTGACGACTGCTTTTGCCGCAATGACGGAGCGGCACGGAAGCGTTTCCGCCTATATGCGCGATGTGCTGGGCGTCGATGACGCGCGACGCGCCGCAATCAAGACGCGGTTCGTGGTTTAACGCCCGCACCCGCGATCATCGCCGTGCAATCCCGCCCACAACGCGGCGTTGAAGCGCACCGTGTCGAGCTTATCTTCGGTGCGGAAGTCCTGCCCTTTCATTGCCGCACTCCAATACGCTGCCGTGCGCATCGGGCACGGGAGTGTGCCCAGTTTCTGCACCTCAAACCGATCAGCGGGGATCGGGAGTTTCGTCGCACGCAGCACGTCAGCCGCTTTGGCGGCGTAGCTCCACTCACCGCTTTGCTTGAGATCGAAGACATCGGCCATCGGCACGGCGAGCGAATCGTTCAGTCCCATCGGCTTGAGCCCGAGCACCCCCTCAATCGTGCGGAGCATATTGACGGTGGTGTAATGCGATGAGACGACCGCCTTCTGCCTCACATAAGCGCCCACAACAAAGGCGATGCTGCGCCGCGCATCAACATGGTCGGCACCATTCTGCGCATCATCCTCGATCACGAAAATGAGTGTATCCTTGGCAAAGGGCGATTTCGAGACACGCTCGATCAGTCGTCCCAGCGCATAGTCATTGTCCGCCATCTGCGTTTCGACTGTGTTCACGCCATCGATGCCTTTTTCAAAATCACCGAAATGATCATGACTCAGGCGCAGGAGCGTGAACGTCGGCATGACGCGGGCGGCACTTTGCTGATCAAACTCACGTTCCCATTCGCGCTGCCGCCAAAAATCCGGCATCTTCTGATCAAAGCCCCGGAAATAGGGATCGCTGCGCGTGGCAAGGTCTTGATCGGCTGACGTGAAAATAATGTGCTGTTCCGTGAACGGATCGCGGATCAGTGGCACCATTGCCGGATTGTCGTCATCATAAACGGAAGCGTCGGCCACTCCATAGTTGCGCACGCTCAGCCCCGCCCGCACCGCATGGTTCCAGATAAAGCCCTGCCCTTGAAGATCGTCACGATCTCCGTCGGGCGCTGTTGCAAGCGCACGGCCGGGGAGAATGTCTGGGTCATTCGGCATTTTAGGATTGTTCTTGCGCCGGTCTGCAAGCGTGAGTTGCGTTGGAATGTTTCGGTCCGCTTCCTCAGCTTCATATGCGAGACCACGTCGCGCGTAGTTTATCGGCGCGGTCTTTTCCATCATGTCGGTCGTGCGTGCGGCGGTCGTCCAGGTCCAGCCGGTGCTCGATTGCTCGCCCGAATCATAAAAATTGTCGAGCGTGACAAACTGGCGGGCCAGCGCATGATGATTGGGCGAGAGCGCTTTGCCGAGAATGGCGAGCTTCGGATCGCCGTTGCCAACCTCCAGATCACCCAGCACCTGATCGTAAGTGCGATTTTCCTTCACGATGAAAATGACGTGCTTAATCTTCGCGCGGAGCTGCGCCATGACGGCATCCCCCTCCGCGCGGGCCTTGCCCTGTGGCACGCCGATGTTGGTCGCCACTTGCAACGTCGTGCGAGCAAGCTGACGCGGCGTGACCATCGGGAAGCTCAGTAGCCCCGCTTTCTCCATTTGAAAGATATATTGGTTGGCCGCACCGCACGCATCGGGTTGCGCCTTGGTGATGGCCAGCTTTGGCGCGCAACCCTGCGGATTGGGGCCGGGCGGCGACTTCCGGTTGACGACAAACACGCGCCCACCTTCCGCGCTTGTCGCCACCGCGCTCGGATACCAGCCGGTCGGGATAAGGCCGATGACCTTGGTGTTTGCATCGCGCGGCTCTAGCACCGCTAACGCATTGATACCGCCCAGCGTCACCAGCAGATGATTGCCGGGTGTCAGAAA
>JAYVZY010000072.1:0-2801 GCA_043782885.1 Sphingomonadales bacterium
CTTCAGATTTTCCCGCCGCGCCGCGCACCTGAAAGCCGACGAGCTTCGCCATCAAAACGGTGAAGCTGAGTTTACCGTTTTCGATCCGTTGCGGCGGCACCTGCACGGCGGCGAGATAGCCTTGTGCGCGGAGCACAGTGGCCGCGCTATCTCGAATATCGCAGACCGACGCAACGGGAAGCGTTTTGCCCACGTCCGGGCGCCAACTCGACTCAAGCAGTGGCGCGAGCTCAGCCGGCAACCCAACAAAATCAACCTGTTGCAACTGGAACTTGACGTTCCGATAGGCTTCATCGGCGAGCGGGCACGGTGCGTGTTCAATATCACCAGCGATTGAAATCTTTGATCCACTCGTCGTCGGAGCGGGTAATATTGGGTTGCGTTCAATTTCCTCGCGCGTCAGCGGCGGAACGGTTTGCGCAATGACTTCCGTCGCGCCTCCCGACAGCATGAGTGCCGATAGCAATTTTAACACTGACCCCACTGACTTCTCCCGACGGAACATGCGCGACCCTCGGACGTCCAGCACTCTATTTGGCGCCTTACGAGACGGCAGAATACAAAGCCTATCAGCATCATACAAGCGTGTTCTCATGTGCGTTGTGCTCACGATATACTGAGGCGACCATTTGTGACGCATCAAACTTCCCTACCTTGTTGTTCCTCCAGCTTCGGCGTGCCGCCGTTGCCCCTCGCACCAAAACGCTCACGAGCCAGACAGGCTAGTGCGCGATTAACATTGGCTTCGTTCCATCGCCAACCACAGCAAATCCAGCCCAATAATAAGGATGAGATGTCAGTGGGTTATCCATCAGTACTTTTTGCGCGCTCAGCAGCGCATCGCCGATACTTGTTCCTGCCGGAACCTTGAACAAGCCGCCGATGAGATGTTCAGTCGCGTGAAAATCATCCGGCGCCGGCCAATGAGTGGCAAGAACGGTGCGGCCACCAGCGCCGATAAAGGCGCGAACCAGTCCATCAAGCGCGTTCGTGCCGCCCTGTGTGACACCCGCCGCGCGCGTCGCCGATAAGCCCGCCGCACTCGCCGTGTCGCACGCTGACAGGATGATAATATCCGCATCCAACTTCAAGTCATACACCTCTTTGAAGCTCAAGAGCCCATCCGATCCGGCACCGCCGAATGATGTGAGCAACGCGGGGTTAGCATGGCATTGCGCCTTCGGAGCTGTCACCAAGCCGTGTGTCGCAAAGTGCAAAATGCGAAACTGAGCCAAATCCGTGCGGGCTATAACCGCGTCGTCCGTGAACGCCGCCTGCGTCAAGACAACACTCGATCTCACTCCAATCGCTTGCTGCGCAACCAGGAGTTCTGTTGCCGGAATAGGACGGTTCCATGCGCTCACGGGCCAGTCACACTCCCCCACCGGCTGTATCGCCGCCCGTGCTGCGCTCGTGATCCGAGCATTATCGCCAAAGCCGATATAGTCGTTGACTGCTTTTGATGGCGATCCGGTTCGGGCATCACGAAACCCACGCACCGAGATCATCGTGCTCACCGCACGGTCGCGCCCCAGCCATTGGACACCGGTAAAATCAAACTGATCGCTCGCTGGTTCCGCCACCCTCGACGTGTATCGGTCCACACTTGCCTGATCGATAACGAGCAGATTTGGCGGCAATTTCAGCAACCCGCCATCCGGTTCCACCAATATATGGCGTACCCGACCCAGTTGATCGGCCACCGGGCTCATCAGTGCCCGAAACAACGTATAGCTCCCGGCAACATCAAACGGGTATGTCTGCTGCTGACCATTCTCTTGCACAGAAACGGTGTCACGCAGCTCGTTCACTGCATCACTAATTTGCGCTGCATTCAACGGAACACGCCACGCCTGTGCCGATGTTGGCGTAAAATAGATGGCGTACAAACTGTCACCAACCGCCGTGAATTTTAGATAGGCTTCATCTGGTTTCAGCAGTGCCTGCGCGTCTCTAAGTGGCACTGCGTTGGGCGAAATTGCTCGAAATTGTGGAAACAGAGCGAGCTGAGCCTGCGTCGCCGTTTGCTGGGCCGTGAATTCAGACAAATCCACCCGAAGCGCGCTGGCAGCCCGCAGTTGATCAACCGTCGGCTTTGCGATGGCCATGATATTGGCCAACTCAATCCGACTGCGCTCAATATCCCGATCAAGTGTTTGCGATTGCCGGAAGAGGCGCGCGCTCTCCCCAGTTCCGCCAGAAAGTTGCCGCCCGAGCGTAGCAAGCGTGTCAGCCACACCAGGCCGCACAAGTGTTTGAGCGGCCAGAAACATATCATCTATTGAAGCAGGTTGAGTGGCGCTGCGCTTACTCAGCAGATCGAAATATGGATTGAGCAAATGGCTCAAGCCGGTCGTGGGCTCCCGATTGGCAACTGCAGTCGCGACGACCTCTTTATACAGCGCCAAGGCGGCGTCCTCTTGCCCGTGGCGCGCCAGATAGGCTGCCAGCCGAGCGCGGGCACCGTTGACGGAGACTGTTTGCGGATAGCGCGTTTCAAGCAGCGCCAGTGCCGCACGGAGCCGCGCTTCGCCGCCCGCGACATCTCCCGCATCTTCGAGCGCCAGCCCGGTTTCCGCCAGTATTTGCGCGCGCAGCCGGATAACGGAGAGCACACGTCCCTCGCGCACGCGCACAACATCACCGTAAGCCTGCTCCAAAAATGGACGTGCCTCATTCGGCCGCCCCATCAGGCGCGCCAACGAACCACGCAATTGTAGCGCCTGAGCGTCGAGAAAATCCGCGCGCTCTTCCGGCGTCAGCGCACTTGATTCTGTTGCCCCGAGCCGCTGACCAACCGG
>JAYVZY010000073.1:0-3199 GCA_043782885.1 Sphingomonadales bacterium
GCTGCTGCATTATTATGGCAAGACCTCTGGAGAGTTCGGCCCGCAAGCTAACCCCCTCGAACCTTGGTTGCTCCGGCTGCACGGGCTCGCCCTGATCCCTGCCTTGCTCGGATTTGGCGGATTGTTTGTGGTGCACATGCCGAGGGGCTGGGGCACTGTCGTGCAGCGGAACATTGGCGTCGGCCTTACCGCGCTCATTGCCGTGCTGATCGTTTCAGGGTATTTGCTCTATTACGTAGGCGCGGAAGCGTTTCGCAGCTGGGCCAGCGTCATCCATTGGGGCATTGGTATTGCTGTGCCCGCTATTTTTATCTGGCATTATGTTCACGGGCAAAACAAACGGCGCCCGAGGTAGGCGCTCGATCGATCATCGTTAACCGCCGTTCGGCCTCGTTAAGCCCCGCCGATACGAAACGCGCAGAGTTTGTTGCCGTCCAGATCGCGGAAATAAGCGGCATAAAAGGCTTGTTCGCCCTCTTCGCCGCGCAGACCCGCTGGCCCCTCGCAGGTGCCGCCTAGCGCCAAAGCTTTTGCATGGAGCGCTGCGACTTGCTTACGGTCAGTCGCCTCCAGCGCGATCATCGTGCCGTTGCCGGATGTGGCCGAAGCGCCGTTGTGCGGTTTGCAAACGCCGAACATTGGATCCCCGCCAAACTCGCCCCAGGCACACATGCTGTCCATTTCCATTCCGCGCTTGACACCCAATTCAGCGAAGAGCCCATCATAGAAGGTTTTCGCCGCTTCGAGGTTATTGGTGCCAAAAAGTGTATACCCGATCATCTTAGGTTTCCTCTGCAATGGTATTCGTGTTGGGGGTTACTTTGTACACTCACCGAGACGCTGTGTGTCCACGGTCATTTTTTGCATCATGGATTGTTTCCCGGTGCCTATAGTCTCCGTCTGCATATGCGTTGCGGTGGGGGTGTAGGTTCCGGTCATGTGAATATTCATGGTGCTGCCATCCTTCTCATGACAAATGATTGTTTGCTCAATCCGGCCACCAACAAAACCGAAGCCGGAACGCGCGCAACTGCGCTTGGCGAGCACTTTGTCAGCACTGAAATGGTCTTGGGATGCTTGAGCCGCCATCGCGGGCGTGAGACACTTTTTGAACACGCGCGGTTTCGCCATTTGCGCCGCAATCTGCGGCGGAATTTTAGCGTTTGGTGCCATCGATATTCTGACCGTCGATTGCCAAAGGCCGGGGGAAAGTTGCGGGCCTTCCATCCCGGCATACACTGCGCCCGCGAATAGCATCGCGCTCGCGCCAATGAAATAGCATATCCTCATACCGTCCTCCCGATAATGCTTTTCAGATCAATTTGTATAGCATGAAGTGCAGTGAAAGTGCACGTGAAACAGGCCGCGATGCTGCCATCGCGGCCCGCCAAATTCGGCGTTATTTCCCGAAGTTGAGTTCTTGCAGAATCGAATTATCGCCCAACTTGCGGATCGGCGCACGCGATCCGCCATCTGCATCGAGCTGATGGTCATCCATCTTTGTCATCGCATTATATTCTTCGTTGCGGCGCTGCTGCTCGGCAACAGATACATAATCCTTGAACATGCGGACAATAAAGAGATCTGGCTCTTTCATCCGTTTGTTCACGTTTGAGAGAATTTTTCAGCCCACCAGATACCCCTTCGACACACTCCAACCGCATTCTTTCATCACTTTGTCTCTGATAAAATCCAGATACTGCTCGGTGTGCCCTGGCTCGATATAAATATCCTGGACATTCCAATAAAGTCCGGGTTCGGCAGAGCTTTTCTGGGCCGCAACCGGCGTTACGGCAAACAGACCAGCGGCACTCACCGCCAGAACGGCGGCTGCAAATTTCAGATGTTTCACGTTTCGTCTCCTGTTACGTCGGATCTCGAAATGAGCCGACCGTGCGTGTCCTACGCCACTACGCCACCCCAGAAGCGTGATCTCCATCACGCATCGTCAATTTTGCAATCATGCGCTTAGGTCTTCCGCGCGTCAATCGCCATTTGCCGCCGCGCCTGTGATGCCCCATAATGCGTTTATGCTTCACATCCGCACTAACCTTGATGAGCCGATCGTCGGCCCCGATTTCGCCCCGCACCGCCCGCCGCGCCTCATCCAAACCGAGCACAAACCGTTCAAGATTGTCTCGGATTATGAGCCGGCGGGCGACCAACCCACGGCGATTGCCGATCTGGTGCGCGGCGCGCAAGCCCATGAGAAAGATCAGGTTCTCTTGGGCGTCACCGGCTCGGGCAAAACGTACACGATGGCGAAGGTTATTGAGGCGTTGCAGCGCCCCGCGCTTGTCCTGGCGCCCAATAAGCTGCTCGCCGCCCAGCTTTATGGCGAGTTCAAGCAATTTTTCCCAGATAATGCGGTCGAGTTTTTCGTCAGTTATTACGACTATTATCAGCCCGAGGCCTATGTCGCACGCTCGGATACCTATATCGAAAAGGAATCCTCGGTCAACGAAGCCATCGACCGGATGCGCCACTCGGCTACGCGCAGCCTGCTGGAGCGCGATGATGTGCTGATTGTCGCCTCCGTTTCGTGTATTTACGGTATCGGCTCGGTGGAAACTTACACCTCGATGATTTTCGATCTTGCGGCGGGGCAGGGGGCGAACCAATCGGAGGTAATCCGGCAATTGGTTGCGCTGCAATATAAGCGCAACGACGCCGCCTTTGTGCGCGGCACCTTCCGGGTGCGCGGCGATAACCTCGAAATCTTCCCGGCGCACTATGAAGATCGCGCGTGGCGGGTGAGCTTCTTTGGTGATGAAGTGGAGGCAATCAACGAGTTCGATCCGCTCACCGGTAAAAAGATGGGCGCGCTGGAGCAGGTGCGGATATTCGCCAATTCGCACTATGTCACCCCCGGCCCGACCATGAAGCAGGCGATGGAGGCGATGAAGCACGAACTGGCCGAGCGGCTGAAGGTGCTCAACGCGGAGGGGAAACTGCTTGAGGCGCAGCGGCTGGAGCAGCGCACGCATTTCGATTTGGAAATGATCGCCGCCACCGGAAGCTGCGCGGGGGTAGAGAATTACTCGCGCTTCCTCACCGGCCGTGCGCCGGGCGAACCGCCGCCGACTTTGTTTGAGTATCTACCAGACAACGCGCTGCTCTTCATTGATGAAAGCCACCAGACCATCGGCCAGCTCAACGGCATGGCGCGCGGCGATCACCGGCGTAAACATACGCTCGC
>JAYVZY010000074.1:0-1585 GCA_043782885.1 Sphingomonadales bacterium
GGAAGCGCAAGTTCGCAAAGAGGCACTGGCTTATACTGGCGGCATTATCCTCACCGTATTGGCGCTCGGTGGGGCGATGCTCGCTTTGCGCGCGGCAGGCCATGCGGTGGGCTGGGCGTTCCAGTTGCAAAACCCGTGGGTCATCGGGGCGCTGCTCATCGTGGTGCTCGGCATCACCGCGAATTTACTCGGATTGTTTGAGTTGCCCAGCTTCGGTGGCGGCGATGGCCTCACGAGCAAGGGCGGCACGGCGGGCAGCTTCTGGACAGGCGCGCTCGCGGCATTCGTCGCGACACCCTGCACCGGCCCGTTCATGGCGGCGGCCTTGGGCGCGGCGCTCGTGCTGCCCACTTACGCCGCGCTGATGATCTTCGCGGGGCTGGGCCTTGGCATGGCCGCGCCGTTCCTGGCGCTCGGATACATCCCAGCGCTGCGCACCCGCCTGCCCAAGCCCGGCGCGTGGATGAACACCTTCCGCCGGATTATGGCGATCCCGATGGCGCTGACTGCGCTCGCTTTGGTGTGGTTGCTGTGGCACGAGGTGATGCCGCATCAGCAAACGGCAACGGCTGGCATCATCAACGCGCAACCCTTTTCGGAGGCGAAGCTCGCCGATCTGCACGCCCACCACCAGCCCGCCTTCGTCTATTTCACCGCCGATTGGTGCCTGACTTGCAAGGTCAATGAGAAGGCGGCGATTGAAACGCAAGCGGTGGCAGACAGCTTTAAGGCGCACCACATCGCGGTGCTGGAGGGTGATTGGACGAATGGCGATCCGGCGATCACGCGGTTCTTAGAGGCACATGGGCGCTCAGGTGTGCCGCTGTATTTGTATTATCCGGCAGATGGCAGCGCGCCGAAGGAGCTGCCGCAAGTGCTTACTGTGGGGATGTTGACGGGGTTGTAGCGGAGCTCCTTCCAACACACCGTTTATCCTGAGCCTGTCGAAGGACTACCCTTCTTCGTCCGATGCTGGTGAGGAGAAAGGCCACCCCCCGACACGCTCAGCGCGAACGGCATCTTGTATTAAGGCACGCGTTCATAAACTTTCACGCCACCGATCCAAGTTTCGCGCAGATGAATATCATCCGGAATACGCCCTTGACCACTATCGAAGACGTGTTGATCCCATAACGTAAAATCTGCGAACTTTCCAGGCAAGAGTCGCGCAATCCGGTCATCTGATCTTAGCACCTTCGCAAAATTTCCAACAATTACTGTTGTCAAATCGAGAATTTTATGGGGGTCGGCATCGTCTGGACTTCTCGCCCCTTGGGGTTGCACCACAAATTGCCAGAGCATTTCATCGGGATATGACTTACGCAGCTCGTCGGCCGCACCCTGCACTCGCTGGCGCTCAATGTCAGACTCAGTTCGGCTAGTGACCTGAAAGCCATCCATTGCAGCTCTACTCATCTCGTTTCGCAAACGAGCGTCATCATTTTTGTGAGCGAGCGCAGCCTTAGCTTGTGGTATCCGGGCATCGACAACCATACCGACCATTCGCAAATGGCTGTTATATAGCCACGGGGTTATACCTCCCCCACCGACTGAAATCATTGGCCTCACGCCATCTGCATAACTT
>JAYVZY010000075.1:0-2021 GCA_043782885.1 Sphingomonadales bacterium
CCCGGCGGCGGGGAGCGTGATGGTTACCTTAGTCATTGTAACGCCGCCCACTCACATCATAGAAATGCGGCGCGACCACGCGGACGCGCGTTTGCTTCCCGCGCATTGGTGATGTCGCGATTAGTTCTTCACCAAAACGGGCAAAGCCACCTTCAAGCTGACCCAGCGCGATCGATCCGCCGTCCAGCACCCGCATCCCCGCCGCGCTGACGTGCCCTTCGGGTTCAGCACCAATGCGCGTCACCAGCATCGCACCTTCGGGAATGTCGCCCGTTATTGCTTCCAACCCCACCAACTGACGGCGGTTCGGCAAGGACAATGAGGGCCGGTGTAGCCCGGATGCGCCAATAGAACAGCCGGATGTGTTGAGCATCTTGTGGAGCGCCAGATCGTGCGGCGTAGACCGGCCGTCAATCTCTCCGCCAACCACCAGGTGACCTTTCTCGATGCGGAGATATTCCATCGCCTCCATCCCATAGGGACTGCCACCTTGCGCCAATACCGCATCCTCAAGCGCGACCCACACCGGTGCGGCACGGGTCGCATCGACATAAATTTCAAAGGCACGCTCGCCGCTGTAGCTTGCTGCGAGCACCATGACCGGCACGCCGGAAAGTGTGGCGGGGATAGTTGACATATGACGTGGTGGCTCCTGTGCCATCAACGCTGCCAGCACAGCTTTGGCGTGCGGCCCGGCGACGGCGATCCCCACATAATGTTCTTGCACGTTGATCGCAGAGACACGCATCTGCGGGCAAAGGTAGTTGCGGACATAAGAGATATGCGTCGCCATTCGGTCCGCTCCGCCGGTCGAGCTGGTGAGCAGATACCGATTGTCACTCAGACGCCAGACCGTGCCATCATCAAACACAAATCCGTCCTCGCGCAGCATAAAGGTGTAGCGTCCACGCCCTATCGCGAGCTTCCCAACGCTGGTTGCACAGACGATTTCGAGGAATGCAACAGCATCCGGACCGCTCACCTCAAATTTCGCGAGCGTCGAAACATCAGTCAACCCCACGGCGTTGCGCACCGTCCGGGCCTCCCGCAGTGCGGCCTGCGCCAGTGTCTCTCCAGCGCGCGGATAGGCACGCGGACGGAACCAATAGCCAAGCGGCTGCCAAAGTGGAGCATGCGCCTGATGAAAATCATAAAGTGCGAGGCGACGAACGTGCGCACCGGCATCCTTCGCGCCTGCCCCCGCCAGCGCCCCCATCGTGAGCGGCGTATAGGGTGGGCGAAAAGTCGTAAGGCCCGCCACTGGGATCGACACTCCCTGCCTTTCGGCCAGGCGCCCAAGCGCCGCCATATTGCTCAATTTCCCCTGATCGGTTGCCATGCCGAGCGTCGTATACCGCTTGAGATGCTCGACCGAGCGGTAGCCCTCTGCCCACGCCAAATCGACATCGGCGAGCGTAACGTCATTCTGAAAATCGATGAAGCTCTTACGCGGATCGCCCGCTGGCGTAGCATGATCAATCGGGTCTGGGGATGCTGCGCCACCAATCGTGACAACATTCTGATCCGATGTGCCCGCGACAAACGCTTGCGCCGCCTCATTCCATTCAAGAGTGCCGCCAGCCTGCATGTGCAAATGGATGACGGGTGTGAAGCCGCCCGAAACCACAAGAAGATCGGCCCCGAACCGGCGGGTCTCGCTGCCAACCTGCGCGGTGACGCTGCGCAGACGGTGGCGTGAACCGCGTGCCGCCACCGGCACCGCATCGTGAAACACAGGAAAATGATGGATTGCCGAACCCTCCGGCGGGCGGTGACGCGAATCGAGCAGCGCAATGATTTCCGCACCGGCTTCGCTCAGTGCTTCAGCTGTCCGATAAGCATCGTCGTTGTTCGTCGCGATGACGACACACTGGCCCGGCACCACACCAAAACGCCGGACATAAGTGCGTGTGGCTTGAGCCAGCATCACGCCGGGACGATCATTATGCGCAAAGGCGAGCGGACGCTCAATGCTGCCAGTAGCGAGGATCACCTGCCCTGCCCGCACGTGCCAAAGCCGC
>JAYVZY010000076.1:0-1838 GCA_043782885.1 Sphingomonadales bacterium
AATGCCAGCATAGTGGCAGAGCAATCGGAGTGCGCCGCGCTCGCCGCTCGCTTTGATCTCATCGAGATCAGTCAGCTGGAGGCCACCGCGATACTCCTCTTGCGGGATGGGCAGCCGGTTGCGGAAGGGCTACTGACGGCCAAACTCGCCCAAGCCTGCATCGCGACTGGCGAGCCCGTGCCTGTCGTTTTGACGCTGCCCTTCAAAGTCCGCTTCATCGACGAAGCCGCCGAGCCCAAACTTGAAGAACTGGAGCTGACGTTCGACGATTATGACGACATGCCGCTTATCGGCGGCCAAGCTGATCTGGGTGAGGCGGTGGCGCAAAGCGCCGCGCTGGCGCTTGATCCGTTCCCGCGCGGGCCGAACGCCGCACAAACGCTGCGCGCAGCAGGTGTGGTGACGGAGGGAGAGGAGTCGCGCGGCGCTTTTGCTGGGCTCAAGGATTTGCTGAAGAGATAAATGCGCACGACAACAGTTTGACCAAGCCCTGCCAAAGAGTTAGATATGGATCTTCGGCAGGGGCCTACTGGTTGCGCGGCGTTGATCGTATTACGCTGCACAGTGGTTGGACAAAACAGGGTAATAAAATGGGCAAAGCTATCGGTCTGCAAAGTCGCGACACCCAAAAAAACAAACGCACTGAGCGGTTCATTTTCTCGACTATCTTTGTCGTCATTGCCGGGCTTATTCTTTGGCAGGCGGTTGACTATTTTGGCATCGTGGGCTGGCTGGCTGAGCTGCAATTCAAGTTTCTCAAAAGCTATTATCCGCCCTTCACCTTCCTGATCCTGCTGGCATTGGTGTGCTCCCCATTCATTCTTTACCGCATCATTCTGCGGCTGCGCTCCGACGATAAGCATCGCTCGCCGGAAACGCGCCGCTGGCGCTCTGTTACGCGTGCCACCCGGCTGATGCGGACGTTCTTTTGGCTCACCGCTGCCTGTGCGATTGCGGCGATCGTGAGCTTGGTAATGATCAGTGATTTGCCAAGTGATACGGGTGACGTGAACCATGTCACCCTCGGCACGTCATCGGCAGTGTCGCCCGTGCTCGGTAAAACGGAGTTGGATGGCGATGTGAACTATAAGGAAACGGCGGCATTCTATGCTCACGTGCCAACGCTCACCAACGCCACCTATTTCGCACCACTGTCGGCGCATCAGGGTGCCGGAAATGTGGTGCATTATTTCGTTGAGATGCAGCGCACGTCAAATCCCAAGGCTGAGTTCACGCCCACGCATGTTGGTGTGCTCGCGCGGAACGCGCTGCCCGGCGAGATTATGGCGATCTATCATGGGGCGGGCTACCGAGTAGAGAAGCCGTATTATGTGCTGTATGCCACCGCCCAATCGATGCGAATGCCCTATTATATTTTCGCGGCCGAATTTGGTGGGGCCGCTTTGCTCTTTCTTGTCTTTGGCTTTCTTCAGCGCTGGCATCGCAACGCTGTTCGGCGCGCTTTGGAGCGTGAAGCGGCGGACGCCGTTTAACGACAAGCCGATTGCCCCGTTGCATGTGCTCGGTTAGGTGGGGAGCATGACGGCACAAAACCACCTCTATCTCGTTGATGGCTCAGGATATATCTTCCGCGCTTACCACCGCCTGCCACCGCTGACCAACATTCGCGGGGAACCGGTCGGCGCAGTTTATGGCTATACGACGATGCTATGGAAGCTCGCTGATGCGTTGCACAAGGCCGATGGGCCAACGCATATGGCGGTCATTCTGGACGCATCCGGTAAGAGCTTCCGCAATGATATTTACCCGGCCTACAAAGCGCACCGGCCTCCTGCGCCGGAAGACCTTGTCCCGCAATTCCCTATGATTCGTGACGC
>JAYVZY010000077.1:0-2098 GCA_043782885.1 Sphingomonadales bacterium
GCGGTGTGCGCGGATGGCTTCTCCGGCAACCATGTGCATCTTATCAGGGAAGGCGGAGAGCAGGTCGTCCTCAAGCCCAGGATCGCTCACGAGCATACTCGTCTCGATCTCAGCTTGGAGGGCCAGCTTGGCAGTTGACATGACAACCGCGAGTTCCGGGCGCTGCAACATGCGCTCATCGCCCGCCCGGCGCATCACGTCCTCGTTTGATGCGATACCCTCCACAGCCCGATCAAGCTGGCCCTTGGCTTCAAATGTCTCAATCAGATGAAGATACGAGGGCAATGCGGCGGTTCCGCCCGCTTCAGCGATTGAGAGCGCCAGGGTTTGCAGCCGGTTATCCTCCAGCACATGAGCGCTCACGTCATCCGTCATCGCCGTGAGCAGCGTGTTGCGCGCATCCATCGTCATCGCGCCCGAGGCGACAACCGTATTGAGCGCGATTTTGATGTTCACCTCGTGATCGGAGCAGTCAACACCAGCAGAATTGTCGATGAAATCGGTATTGATCCGTCCGCCAGCGCTGGCGAATGCGATCCGGCCAGCTTGGGTGATGCCAAGGTTCGCGCCCTCTCCGATGACGCGAGCACGCAGGTCGTTCGCGTTGACGCGCAAGGCATCATTGGCTCGGTCTCCGGCATCAAGTTGGTTTTCGTGCGCGGCTTTGACATAGGTACCAATGCCGCCGAACCAGAGCAAATCAACTTGAGCTTTCAGAATTGCTGCGATGAGCGCCGCAGGCTCCAGTGCCGATACGTCGATCCCAAGCAGCGCTCGCATTTGTGGTGTGAGCTTGATCGATTTTTCGGTGCGCGAGAAAACACCACCGCCGCGGGAGATCAGTTTGGCATCGTAATCTGCCCAAGATGAGCGGGGCAGCTTGAACAATCGGCTCCGCTCGCGCCAACTGATCTCGCCATCGGGTGACGGGTCAATGAAGATGTGACGATGATCAAACGCGGCAACAAGCCGAATATTGCGCGACAGTAACATGCCGTTGCCAAAGACATCGCCAGACATATCGCCGCAGCCCGCAACGCGTATGGCGTCGCGTTGCACATCTATGCCCAGTTCTGCAAAATGGCGGGTCACCGACACCCAAGCGCCCTTGGCCGTAATCGCCATTACCTTGTGATCATAGCCTTGGCTGCCGCCACTGGCAAAGGCATCACCCAGCCAGAATTTCCGATCAATCGCAATGGCATTCGCGGTGTCAGAGAATGTGGCCGTGCCCTTATCTGCGGCAACCACGAAATAGGGGTCGGCACCATCGTGGCAAACGACCTTGTCCGGGTGCACGATCTTTTCGCCAACGATATTGTCGGTAATGGAGAGTAACGCGCGGATAAAGACCTGATAGCTTGCCGTCCCCTCCTGCAACCAGGCTTCGCGATTGCTCGCGGGCGGCAGCATTTTCGGATAAAAACCACCCTTCGCGCCTGTCGGCACAATCACCGCATTCTTAACGCGCTGCGCCTTCATCAAGCCAAGAATCTCAGTGCGAAAATCATCGCGGCGATCTGACCAGCGCAACCCGCCACGGGCTACGGGGCCACTGCGCAAGTGAATCCCCTCTACGCGCGGGCTATAGACGAAAATCTCTCGCCATGGGAGGGGAGAGGGCAGGCCAGGAATATGGGCACTATCCAATTTCAAAGCCAGCGCCTCACGCCCGCCATCGCTAAAAGCATTTGTGCGGAGAGTCGCGGAAACGACCGCGCGCATCAGACGTAGAATGCGATCATCATCGATAGCCTCAACAGCATCCAACCCCTTGGTGATCGCGCGTTCCGCCTGCGCCAATGCTTGTGCGCCGTCGGTCTGATTGGGATCGTGACGCGCGCGAAAGGAGCTCGCAATGGCGCGCGCAAGCGCGGGTGCGCGGCCCAACGCGTTGACGACGGTATCCAGGCCATATGACAATCCTGTTTGCCGGAGATAGCGGAACAGTGCGCGGAACAGCACGACATCATCTGCCGCCAAACCGGCATGGGTGATAAGCGCATTGAACGGATCATTCTCTGCTTTGCCCTCAAGGACATCGGCGATGGCGCGCTCGAGAACTGCGCGGGTTTTGGTGAGTGCCCCTTCAGCAAGT
>JAYVZY010000078.1:0-2573 GCA_043782885.1 Sphingomonadales bacterium
AAGATGGGACCGAGCCCCGACCCCGCTGATTTGTTGCGCCAACCGTTGGTTGCCATTTATACCGAGGGTCAGAATTGGGAGACATGGTTTCAGTCTGCGGGCATCGACGTTGATCCCACGCCGCCGGATCTCGTCGTCGATACATTGGCCGTTGCCCTTGAGATGGCGTTAAACGATGAAGCAATCGCGCTGGTCAACGGGCCGTTTGTCGATCAGGACATCGCTCGCGGGCGGTTGGTCAAGCCGGTTGATCACAGCGCTATTTGCCCCGGGGGGTGGGGGTTGATCTGCCGAAGGGATATGAAAGAGAATGTCCGGGTGCGGACGTTTATGGATTGGGTCGCGGCGCATGCGTCAGCTGGAACCTAGGGTTACCGTCGCGGTACAACCTCATAGCCCGGTTCTTCCGGCTCATCGTCCACCATATCTGCCGGAAATCCGGTACCTAATACTTTGATGCCCAGCGGTTCCTCATAGCGGCGAATGATGTTGGGCGAGTGCTCGCGCGGGCCAAACCGTTGTTCGCCATCCTTAAAGATACTTACGATCAGCGGGGATAGCTCAACAGGGACATGATGCTGCTGCGCGATGGCATCGAACAGACCGACATCCTTGCTCACCAGATCCATCGTGAAGTTAATGTCGCGACTGCCGTTCAGGATCACCTGACTTTCAGTTTCATGCACAAAGCTGTTTCCTGACGAAATCCGGATAGCCTCATACGTCGTGTTCATGTCCATTCCCGCCGCCTTGCATACTGTCAGTGCCTCCGCGAGCGCGACCAGATGCACAGTGCAGAGATAGTTGGTCATCACTTTGAGTTGAGATGCCGTTCCGAGCGGTCCGGTGTGGAGGATGCGGCGGCCCATCGTAATGAGAATGGGGAGCACAAGCTCAAATGCGTCGCGAGGCCCGCCCGCGAAGATCGCAATATTTCCGGTGTCCGCGCGATGACAACCGCCCGATACTGGGCATTCCATCATCATCGCGCCGCGCTTCTCAACCAGCGCGCCAAGGCGAATGACTTCCGAATGATCCGTCGTGCTCATTTCGAGCCAGACCTGATTTGGCCGCATGACCGGCAAAAAACCATCCACGCCCTCCGCCACAGCTGCGCTCGCTTGCGGAGAGGGCAAGCACGTGATGATCAGGTCAACGGCTTTCGCTAAAGCGGCGGGAGACTCCGCCGACATCGCTCCTTTGGCAACATGGCGCGCCACCAGCGCCTCATCTAGATCGCGAACGGTTACGTCATGCCCATTGCGGATGAGGCTCCCCGCCAGCTTACCACCGACATTGCCAAGGCCGATAAAACCAATCTTCATATCCGAGACACGCCACCGTTGTTTGAATGTGCGACTTAAGCCTAGTGAACGCGTCAGTTACAATTGAAAAAATTGCCGAAAGCGCTGAATTTTTTTATTGGGACTTTGGGATTCGGGATTGGCAAGATGTTTATCATTCTCTCTTCACTCTGAAAAATTATAACCCAATCCCGCCATATTGCTAAATTGTCCTGTTCGCCGTGCGCTTTATGACCCTGAATTGAACTCTCCCAAAAGGAACAAATCGACGATGAAAACAGCTTCGCGGGTGGTCATCATAGGGGGCGGAATTATGGGTGCGTCGCTGCTCTATCACCTTGCGGAGCTCGGTTGGACCGATTGTCTTCTGATCGAGAAAGATGAACTGACATCCGGCTCTACTTGGCATGCGGCAGGGCAATGCCCCAGCATTACCGGGAGCTACAATCTCGCCAAAATTCACGCCTACAGCAACGATCTTTACCCGCGACTGGAAGGCCTCACTGGGCAATATGTCAGTTGGCACAAATCAGGCGGCATCCGCCTTGCCACGAATGAGCGGGAGCTGGCGTGGTTTAAGTATATTCACGGCTATTCAAAGATCATCGGCTTCGACATGGAGATCATTGATCCGCAAGAAATTCGTCGCATCAATCCGTTTCTAACGACGGACGGCGTCATCGCGGGCGCGTATACGACGAGCGATGGGCACGCTGACCCTTCTGGCCTGTGCAACGCGATGGCGATTGGCGCTAAGGCTCTCGGGGCAACGATTGCTCGCCAGACTTTGGTGACTGGCCTCACACAGTTGCCGACGGGCGAATGGGATGTGATGACCACTAAGGGCACTGTGCGTGCCGAGATCGTGGTGAACGCGGCTGGCTGCTACGCGCGTCAAGTTGCGCAGATGGCTGGGATCGACATTCCGGTGACGAATATGGAGCATCATTATGTTGTCACCGATCCGATCCCCGCGTTCATGGAACGAGACGAAGAACTCCCGGTCATGCGTTGCCCCTATGTTTCAGGCTATTTCCGGCAAGAGCAGAAAAGTGCTCTGATTGGAATTTATGAAAATGTTGGTCTGGCGGAAGCGTGGGCACCAAAGGGGCAGCCAGAGTGGGCATCGACCAGCGAGCTGTTCATTGACGATCTCGACCGTATCTCAAAATGGCTGGAACGAGCGATTGAGCGCATGCCGATCTTTGGCGAGGTCGGCATTCGCCGCATCGTTAACGGCGCGATCCCCCATACTCCAGACGGCGGGCC
>JAYVZY010000079.1:0-3819 GCA_043782885.1 Sphingomonadales bacterium
CTTGGCGCAGCCATCATCCCCGACAGCAGTTTTAAACTCTCGGTT
Organism: Sphingomonadales bacterium; assembly: GCA_043782885.1. Classification (GTDB taxonomy): domain Bacteria; phylum Pseudomonadota; class Alphaproteobacteria; order Sphingomonadales; family Sphingomonadaceae; genus JAGWQR01. The sequence goes on from JAYVZY010000079.1 coordinate 46, forward strand.
AACCCCTCGCGTGTCGCGTTTGGCAGATCGAGCTTGTAAACCGTTTGAGTCGTCGTCGTTTGGGCGTTTGTGTCAGAGCCGAACGTCGTGCCAAGGCGCTGCCACACGCGCTTTGCTTCCCCGTCGCCCGCGTATTTCGAACCACGGAAACTGAGATGCTCGATGAAATGGGCATAGCCCAACTCATTCTCGTTCTCCATCAGCGACCCCGCATCAATCGCTACGCGTACTGCCACCTGGTGCTGCGGAACCGAATTCCGGCGCACGGCATAGCGCAAGCCATTTGGCAGAACGCCGAAAACCCAATCTTTATCGACCGGCACATCGCTGCCGACATACAACCAAGGAATGTCAGCCGTTTCGATGGACTTCTCAGGGGATGCGAAAGCTGGAGCCTGCCCCAACAGAGCAACGCAAACGACGAGCAAGGCGCGCAAAATGCGCAGTGGCTTTTTGATCATGCACCCGTCCTACTGCCGCGCGCGCTGCCGCGCCAGAACAAAAATGACGCGTGAGGGCAAATAACGCTTTCTTACATATTACCAATATGGTTATTTATTTTCGACTCGAAAGGATGCTGTTGTGGATATTTCTAAAGTGATTGACGCGGTCATTGCGCGTGAGGGTGGCTATGTGAACAACCCAGACGATCGTGGCGGGGCCACCAACTTTGGCATCACCCAAGCGGTGGCGCGTGCACAAGGCTATGCGGCTGATATGCGCGACATGCCACGTGATGAGGCGGTTTCCATCTACACGCGGCTCTATTGGCTGAAGCCAAAACTCGATCAGATTGCGAACGCAGCGCCAGAGCTGGCGGCGAGGCTGTTTGATATTGCAGTGAACATGGGGCCGGCCACGGCTACCGGCTTCCTCAAGCGAACGCTCAACGTAATGAACCGAATGGGTAAAGACTATGCTAACCTTGCACCCGTTCCTATCATTGATGACGCCACCCTAACGGCGCTCAACGCCTTTCTTGAGAAACGGGGTGCGGCGGGCACGGCGGTGCTCATTAAGGCCGTAAACGTTCTGCAGGGCGAGCGCTACATTTCGCTCGCCGAACACCGCCCAGCCGATGAAAGCTTCGTCTTTGGCTGGATGAACAGCCGCATCACTTAATCAGGAGACCGCCCATGTTACTCGACGCACTCATAGCACCCATCACCCATCTGATTGATAAGATCATTCCCGATCCGCAGGCGCGGGCGCAAGCCAAGCTACAACTGCTCCAACTGCAAGGCACGCAGGATATGGATGTGCTCAACGCCGAAATGGCGGCGATCATCGCTGAGGCCAAATCGCCCGACCCGTGGACAAGCCGCGCGCGCCCGAGCTTCCTTTACATCATGTATGTCATCATCCTCTGGTCGCTGCCCATGGGGATCATTGCGGCATTCCGGCCGGATACCGCAGCCGCAATTTCCAGCGGCATGAACAGCTATCTGCGCGGCATTCCAGACTCACTCTGGTCGTTGTTCGGGACGGGGTATCTGGGATATACGGCGGCGCGGCAGTGGGGGAAAGTGAAGGGGGTGGATAAATGAGGACTTGTGAACAATCTACCCGAACGCGCGGGCAAGTGCGAAGGCCGCAGCGGCGGCGAGACCACCAACCACCAAAGTCTGCAATCCCGCACTCAACTTGTTCATCCCGGTGAAATGCCCCTTGATCGCACCAAAAATCATCAAGGCAATGCCAGTCGACACAACAGAAGCCTTAAGCGCCGCCGCCATTGTGCCGAACACCATATAAGGTAGCAACGGCACCAGCCCGCCGACAATATAAGAACCGCCAATGGTAAAAGCGCTCGTCATCGCGCGCTTCGGGTCAGGCTCATCCAACCCCAGTTCAAAGCGCATCATGAACTTGGCCCAGCGCTCTTCGTCTGCCGTAATCGCGCGCACCACCGCTTCAAGCGGCGCACCGGTGAGACCAAATTCACCAAGAACCTCTCTAACCTCGTTGACCTCGCGTTCGGGCAATTTAACAATTTCGTCTTTCTCACGTGCCAACTCGGCGCGGAAATGATCGCGGTCTGTTCGCGCTGCGAGATAGCCGCCCAACCCCATCGCGATTGCGCCCGCCGCGACTTCAGCCATTCCCGCCGTCACAACGATATTCGTACTGGTTACAGCGGCAGAAAGTCCCGCTGCTAGCGCGAAGGGAACCGTCAGCCCATCAGACATGCCGATAACGACGTCGCGCACAGTCTCAGTTGACGTAAAATGCTTTTCGGTGTGCGGGGTCACTGGCATCGTCGAAACTCCAAGATTAAGATCAATTGCTGTTGAGCCACTAGCCGCTAGAGCCCGTTTTGGCTACCGAATTATGCCGCTTTTGGGGGTTTCGAATGTTGAACACTGTAGCTATAGCGCGCTGTGTCGTAGTGCGTTTTGTGCGCCTGCCAGCTGCCCACCCCTTGCCTACCAAGCTCCCGCACGGCATAGGCTGGCGGCATGACGATCCACTATAAAATCACGCTCCCCGATGGCGCTGTGCGCGACGTTCGGGCTGGCACTTCACCACTTGATATTGCGACTGCCATTTCCCCCAGCCTTGCCAAAGCGACGCTCGCGGCGAGAGTGAACTGTGAAGTGCGTGACATGATGCGGCCTTTTGAGGGCGACTCCACGCTGGCCCTCATCACCGCGAAGGACAAGACGGATGCGCTCGAACTGGGGTTACGGTGACAGTATACTTAATTTCCTTTCTCATAGCCCCGCATTAACCCAACGCCCGCAATTCTCCAAACCCGCCGCTCCCGCACCCCAACCAACCGCCCCCTCAGTGCCCATATACGCCATGGCGCCGCCACCTGCCCGTGATGCCCCAAACAAATACACCATTGCAATCGCGGGCAAAATATGACCCTCTGTCGGCCTGAGCTGCGTTAGTGGTATTCGGCACTTCTGGGGAGTCGCTCCATGGACGGACAAGACTTGAATTTACGCAGCGCCAGCCTGATCGCCCGCGCGAAAGCCATATTGATGACGCCAAAGGCCGAATGGCCGGTGATCGAGGCGGAACACGCCAGCATAGCGGACATATACAAATCTTATGTAATTCCGCTGGCGGCGATTGGGCCTGTGTGTCGGTTGGTGGGTTCGCTCATGTTTGGGCACAGCTTCTTTGGCATCACCTATCGTCCATCGATTATGGGCGCGCTGTCAACGGCGGTGATCACGTATGCCATGACGTTGATTGGCGTTTTTGTGTTGGCGCTTGTTGTCGATTTTCTGGCACCCCATTTCGGGTCAACGGCAAGCCGCACTCAGGCCTTCAAGCTGGCCGCCTATAGCTCGACTGCCGCGTGGATTATTGGTCTTTTCGGATTGCTCCCAGCACTTCTATTCCTCTCAATCTTGGGGTTGTATAGCTTCTACCTGTTCTACATCGGCCTGCCGGTGATGATGAAGACGCCGCCAGACAAGGCACCGATGCACACGCTCGCCATCGTCGCAGTGTCGATCGTCGCTTAGTTCATTCTGGGTATGGTGCTCGCTCCCGTCATGATGATGTTTGCGGGCGCGCCATCTATGGGAGGGCTGGATCATGGCAGCATTTCCGGTAATGTAGGCATTCCTGGCGTTGGTTCAGTGGATGTGGGCAAGCTCAACGACGCCGCCACGCAAATGGCTGCGGCGAGCGATGCCGCCAAAAACCATTCGATCGACGTCATCGCACCCGATAAGCTGCAGGCACTTCTGCCCGCGACGCTAAACGGCATGGCCCGCACGAGCATCGAGAGCAGCGGCGCGGGTGCCGCAGGAA
>JAYVZY010000080.1:0-2390 GCA_043782885.1 Sphingomonadales bacterium
GTCGTGCGGATGTTCGCGGCATCGACATAGCTGTAGTTCCACGTCTGCCCGTCGCGGGTCAATGATGTGGCGCGGAATGTCGTCGGATTATAGACAATCGATACATTTGCACTGCTGCTTGAAGGGCGCTGGATCGCAGTCAGCGCATTAAGGAACACCGCATCATTGCCGGTGTAATGCGTGACACGACCCAGCGCGTCCGTTTCCGCTGTATCGGTCGTTGTCGTGGTTGTGCGCACATAGCTGACACTCGGCCAGACTTGCGAGAAGGTGCACGTGTTGGCGCTCGGCGCGCAATAATCCACTGCCAAATTGAACAGCGTCACTTTGGCGATTTTCATATAGACTTGGTTCAAAGACGTGATGTCGGTGGGCGCATCGGTGCCATAATCAAAATGCGCCATATAGCCGCGATTGCTGACCACAGATTGCAAGCGTGTTTTGGTTGTGATTTTATAGGGCGGGCAGCTGTCGGTCAGGCACTCCTGCACCGTCGCGGAGTTGTAAGTATAGCTTTGTACCTCGCCCGTTGGGAAGGTCGCCGTTACCGCGCGCCCGTAATTCGCGCCATAGCTGGAGCCACCTGTGGTCGGCGCAAACACGACCACCACTCCACTCGCTGAGGTATAAATAAGCTGGCTACCCGTTCCTGCAACCAGTGTTGAACCCTGCCCTTCGGCGGGCGTGTAAACACTCCCAGACACGTTAAAATGATCCGAGACCCCACCGAACGTCACGAACACGTCACTGGCGGTGCCCGACGCAATTCCGGTCATGAAATTATCGCGCCATCCCGCACCAACGTAGCTGCGCGTATAGGTCATGCCACCCGATTTGGGATCACCAATCGCAATAAGGGACTTGCTGAAGTTGAATGCGCCACGCATCAAATCGACGCCATTATTATCTGCCGCAACCACGGTCGGAGGGGGTGCTTGTTGGGCATCGACCTGCGCTTTGGCGATCTGAGCGCTCATGAGGCCAGTGATCAACACCGCAGTTGCGATCAGGGTGCGCGCGCTTAGACCGAATATACCTCTTTCAAAACGCCACACAGTCATACTCACTCCCCAAATCAGGTTGTTTCAAACGGCTCTTGATGTGCGACGTATTTTTTATTGGGTATTATTCTATAACGGAAATTTGTTGACTGTTAGTGCCCGCCGGTCACGGTGACGCGCACCCGATTGTCGGCTTTGTCATGTTGATACACCACCTGCACGCCATTGTTTACCGTGCCGGTCGTCACTGCTTTGATCAGCCGCCCTTGCGCATCATAGCTATAGGTGATGGTTTCAGTGGCCATACTGCGGGTCGCCATCAATCCAATGCCGCAAATCATGACAAACGCTGATTTTTTCATCACCATCTCCGTGGTACCCAAGAGTTGAATTGAAAATCCAATGCCGAAGTAAAGACCATCGCCTTGACCTTGGCAAGCAAATTCTGGCGTAACGCCTATCCGCTTGATCTCGCATCACTCTTTATACAAATAGCGCAACAAGAGTGCCGGATTCTATCCGCCCCTGTCGCGTGTCTCCGCGACTTGGCGGTGAGCGTCGCGCGGTTACCGTGTCACCCGCCGATTTGCAGAAGCGGCAAACTGTGCCAGCCGTTGTTGCCGTATCCGGTCATACGCCCGATCAGCATGTGTCGCACTCCATTGGATGTGCGGGCTGGTGCTGAGTTGTTCTTGATTCGGGCATCGATGATCCGGCCCGAGGCATCAGTCAGAACCTCGAATGCGATATGTCCTGTGGCAGTCGGATTGAGGCGTAAGATGTCCACACGTAAGGCCTCCACGAAACTGAGCGCCCGATCAGTTTCGCTATGCGCAACCCCGCTCAACCACACAGCGACGAGCAAGCTTAATGCCTCAGCGGAAACGCGCGGATCGGTTTGGTCATCCGGCCCACCCAATCCACGAAACTGTGGTGACGCTCCGGCATAAGGATCATAACTCGTGCCGCCACCCGCAGACGCCACGCCGCTCTGTGCACCGTCGCCGGTGCCATCTGGTGTGCCCAAGGGAACGGCGGTGGTGCCTTTGTCGAGCAACACATCAACGCTGTCCTGCGCCAGCTTCTCCGCATCGCCCTCAGAGATGAGAGGAATGGGTGGGTCAGGGTGTTTGTTCGCGCGTTCACTTTTGACATGCGTTGCAGGCGGGATTTTGTTTGCGTGCGCGGCTTTGCGCGCGGATGCCACATCCTTTGCCTCCTGATCGCTGTTCCCGCTGTATGGCGCAAACAGCAGCGCACCGCGTCCAACTCCAGACAGTTTGGGAACGTCAACGGTGCTGGAAAGGGCCAGAAACAGCAGCAGGACGGCCAACACCTCAAACAGCGCCACCATTAGCCCGATAATGATCCGATCCCGACGCGACAGTG
>JAYVZY010000081.1:0-11007 GCA_043782885.1 Sphingomonadales bacterium
CAGCGCCGATTATTCCCGATCAAGTCGATGCAATGGCCGCGCTGGAGCTGTTACGCAAGGCCGAGGTGCCATTAGCGCTCGTGCATGATGAATACGGCCATTTTGAGGGTGTCGTCACACCAGCCGATCTGCTGGCCGCGATGGTTGGTGATCATGACGGTGATCTGAATGACGGCGACGGCCCCGCCATCACCGAGCTTGATGACGGCAGCTTCACTATTGCTGGTTGGGCGCCTGCCGATGCGCTGGCGGAGCGGTTGGATTTAATTCTGCCGGATGATCGCGATTATGCCACCGTGGCAGGGTTTGTACTCGCTCAGTTAAAGCGGCTGCCGAGCGTGGGCGACAGCTTCAGCGAGCAAGGCTTCCAGTTTGACGTTGTGCTGATGGATGGGCGCAAGATCGAACAAGTCGTCGCCCGCGCCGTTTGACATAGAATAATGCGCCATTCGCCAAGATACCGCGATGAAATCGCCGCGACGTTGAAACTCGCTTGGCCACTCATTCTGACGAACATCTCACAAATTCTGATTTCGATGACCGACGTTGTCCTGCTCGGGCATGTGGGAGCACATGCGCTTGCGGCTTCGGCAATCGGCACCGGCCTTGTCTGGGCCATGACGCTGTTCGGCATTGGCCTTGTCACAGCGTCATCCCCAATAATCGCAACCGCCTTGGGCCATCGCTTTAACGCCGTGCGCGATGTGCGTCGCACAGTGCGCCAGACGATGTGGTGCGCGGTCACGATTGCCCTTCCCATCACGCTCTTACTCTGGTTCACCGGGCCATTGATGCGGCTGGCGGGACAGCCCGAGCGTTTGGCGGCGGACACTGGGCTGTTCGTTCGAGCTATGGAGTGGGTTATTCTTCCCGCGCTGTTGATCGTGACATTGCGATGCTTTGTTGCCGCGCTGGAAAGGCCGATCTGGATATTGATCATTGGAATTGGGGGTGTGCTTGTCAACGCTGTGATCAATTGGTGCCTTATTTTTGGGCATTTTGGCGTGCCCGCACTCGGGCTATGGGGCGCCGGGGTTGGGAGTTCCTTGACGACACTCATTACCTTTTTGGCGATGGCGTGGCTCGTGACGCACCACCCAAAATTCCGGCGTTATCATGTGTTCGGACGGTTCTGGCGCGCCGATTGGCCGCGCTATCGTGCCATATGGGCGCTCGGCTTCCCGATCTCGCTCCAGATGGGCTTTGAGGCAACCGTTTTCGCGGCCGCCGTCTTTTTGATGGGGTTTATCAACACGGCTTCGGTTGCGGCACATGCTGTCGCGATCCAGATCGCGTCGATGACGTTCATGGTGCCACTCGGGGTTGCGCAGGCGGCGACCGTTCGCGTGGGTAACGCGCTCGGCCGCCAAGATGCTGATGGGGTGCAACGCGCGGGCTGGGCGGCGTTTATACTCGGCGTGGGTTTTATGGCGGCGATGGCAGCGATTATCTGGACAATACCGCGCCCGTTGGCTGCACTTTTTCTCGACCCTGCCATGCCGGGGAACGCGCAGGTTCTTGACATCGCAGTATCATTCCTGATGGTTGCTGCCGTCTTTCAGATTGCCGATGGCGCGCAGGTTGTTGGCGCTGGAATGTTACGCGGATTGCACGATACAAAAATGCCGATGATTTTTGCCGCGATCGGCTATTGGGGCTTCGGGATTGGTGTTGGCGCGTTGTTGGCGTTCCGTGGCGGGATGGGCGGCGTAGGGATTTGGCTTGGTCTCGCCCTCGGCCTAGCGATTGTTGGCGTGTGCATGATTTTGCGTTGGATTTTGCTGGTATATAAGCAAAAACATGCCATCATCACGCATTCAATACGATGAGGTGGGTATGACAACATTCAAACATCTGCTGGCGGGCGTTTGTGCATTGGGGCTGGTTCAGGCGAGCCAAGCGACCTCCAACGATCAGAAGGCCAACGAAGCAGCGTTGGATGCGGGCGTCAGTTCGCAAGATCAGCTTGATTGGATGAAGCAGATGGCCTCTGCTCCCAACCATGTTGGCTCACCGCATGATAAGGCGAATGCCGATTTCATGCTTGCCAAGTTCAAGGAATGGGGCTGGGATGCGCATATTGAGATATTCAAAGTGCTCTATCCAACACCGCTCTCCACTACCGTTGAAATGATCGCGCCAGAGCATATCGCACTCGGCGGACAGGAGCCGGTAGTCGCGGGCGATGACACATCTGCCAACACCGCTGGCGCGCTGCCACCCTATGTCGCTTTTCAAGGCGACGGCGATGTCACCGCTGACCTGGTGTATGTCAATTACGGGATGCCGGACGATTATAAGGCGCTCGCACGGCAGGGTATTGATGTGAAGGGCAAGATTGCGATTGCCCGCTATGGCGTTGGCTGGCGCGGCCTTAAGCCGAAACTGGCGCAAGATCATGGCGCGATCGGGTGCATCATTTATTCCGATCCGGCTGACGACGGCTATGGGCAGGGGGATGCCTATCCGCGCGGCGGCGCGCGTCCCGCCTTTGCTGTGCAACGCGGATCTGTCGCGGACATGCCGATTTATCCGGGCGATCCGTTGACGCCAGGCATAGGAGCAACCGAGAATGCCAAGCGACTGAAGCGCGAAGAGGCAACGACGATCCTTAAAATCCCTGTGCTGCCAATGTCGTATGGCGATGCGACCAAGTTGCTTGCGCGACTGAACGGCCCCGTCTCACCAGCCAACTGGCATGGCGGCCTACCGATCACCTATCATATTGGCGGCAACGGTGATGTTAAGGTGCACCTCGCGGTGAAATCCGAATGGTCGCTGAAACCCGTTTATGACGTGATCGCGACGCTGAAAGGTGCGCAATATCCTGATCAGTGGGTCGTGCGCGGCAATCATCACGACGGCTGGGTGTTTGGCGCTTCCGATCCGCTTTCGGGCAACGTTGCGCTGATGTCAGAGGCCAAGGCACTGGGCGCGATGTGGGCCAAAGGGTGGCGGCCTGCGCGCACGATTGTTTATACCGGCTGGGACGCGGAAGAGCCGATGTTGCTCGGCTCCACCGAATATGCCGAGGAACATGCGGCTGAGCTCAAGGCCAAGGGCGTTATTTATATCAATACGGATGGCAATGGCCGTGGCTTTCTGAACGCCGAGGGCAGCCATGATTACCAGAAGCTCGTCAACGCGGTTGCGGCAGATGTGATCGATCCTGAAACGGGGGCAACCGTGGCGGCTCGCGCACGGGCAAGTGTCAGGGTGCGCGCGTATGATAAAGCAGGTCGCGTTGATGAAGCGGAGCTGACCGCCGCAGAGAGGGGCGAAGATCTGCCGATTGGGGCTCTTGGCTCAGGCTCCGATTATTCCGCATTTCTGCAGCGTCTTGGCCTGCCCGCGCTCAACATCGGCTTTAGCGGCGAGGATGAGGAGGGTGGCGTCTATCACTCCGTCTATGACAGTTACCACCACATGACGACGTTCGATGATCCTGGCCTTAAATATGGCGCGGCACTCTCAAAGGTGGTTGGTCGGCTGGTGTTGCGCGTCGCGGACGCGGACACCGTGCCGCAACATTTCACCGAATTTGCGACTACGGTTGGAAGCTATTTGACTGAGGTCAAGAAATTGATCGATGATCGCCGGGCCGAAGACGCCAAGCGCGAGCAATTGTTGCACGACGGCCTGTTCAAATTAGCGCGTGATCCGCTCAAGCCAATCGCCGGTGCCGCACCCGAGTTGGCAACGCCGCATATAGAGCTTGCGATGCTTGAGGACGCGGTTGATCGGTTGAAGCGCTCGGCCATCGCCTATGACAAGGCCTATGCCGATCAGGGCGCGATGCTCACTCCAGAGCGCCGCAATAAGCTCAACACACAATTGCGCGATATTGATCAGTTGCTGCTCGATGAGCGCGGACTGCCGGGGCGCTCTTGGTATAAACATCTCGTTTATGCACCGGGGCGCTTCACGGGTTATGGTGCCAAGACACTGCCCGGTGTGCGCGAGGCGGTAGAGGAACGCCGCTTCAACGATGCCAATGTGTATGCGGAGCGCACGGCTAAAGTTTTGGGCGCATATGCTGATCGGCTGGATATGGCGCGCGCAACAATAGGTGAGAAATAGTCAATACAATTGCGAAGTCTTCAGCTTGTTTACCCCATATGACTCCGCGCCAGTCGTATTCCTGATTGTCCACCGCCCCTTACGAGTGCGGCCAACGACGGGGCGACGTCTCTGACACCCCTCCCCCCGCACCCGCTATGGCCAGAATCGGTGAAAGGATGGGATATTTTTTAGCCTATATGGTGAGGAGTGTCAAGGGGAATCATGCAGCTTTGCGCGGGCGACCACCCTTCGCACCATTGGCGCGTGAGGCTTGTGCCTTGGCTTCTGAGGTAGATGACCACCCGCAACCCCGACTCGCGATACACCGCGACTATTTGGGATTTAACCTAACAGGATGGGTTTTTCAAGGACGATCACACGCCAAATTCTCGGCGCAGTGTTGCCAAAACTTCACCATACGACTCTTTAATATTGCCCGTGGCGAATGGAATATATTGGATGCCATCAAGATTAGAAAATTTCTCAACGCCCTCCTCCAACAAAATAATTGCTCTGGCAAATCCCAACCGACCTTGAAATAGACCCGCTTCGTGAACCACGTTTTGCCTACAGCGAAACGAACCATCCGGCTGTTCATCTTCTGCCGTCATAACTAGCAATGCAAATGAACTTTCACTTACCATATCTTCTAAAATATCACGAATTCCATGGCCAGCACGAGCACCCGTTTCGTAGGCAACAACTCCGTAACCGTGCTGGTCCTGAAGGTGGTTTTTCAACTGCATCCATTCCGGACTTCGTCCATGGCCCACAAAAATTTCCAATTGCCCGGAATCGTTAACTTCGGAAATTTCGACTTGTGATTTGGGAGCGGCCTTTTCGAATATTTCAAATATCTGATAAATTTTATCCCGATTATCACTCTCGACTTCAATACGAGTATAATATTTAAAGTCCACATCGACGCGAAAGACAATTTTAGTTTCGCCCTTCCGTATTTGAAAAGATGCGTTGTTATTACAATCTCGATAATCTGACATATATTCTAAGGTGTCGTCGTATCCCCAAACGGAGTCTCCATGAGATATATAAGCGCCATAAAAACGTACATTGTCACCATTGTTCGCTTCAATAATTTTTAGCTTTGAAATCGCGTTGTTTAAAGTATCGGCGCTAAATCTAACATTCTTAAATGACTTAATCTTCTCCATTCAACTACTCCGCAGCAACCCCCGCCTGAGCAAACATATCCGCCTCGGGCGCCTCCGCAACAACAGCATCCGCATCATTCGCGGCCTTGGCCTGTCCACGCCGATCAAACGAATCCCACACCTCGTTCCAATTGCCCTTGGTCGCAGCTTTTGAATACTCCGTCGCGCGCGTTTCGAAGAAATTGGCGTGCTCCACGCCGTTGAGCAGCGGTGCGAGCCACGGCAGCGGGTGCTCCTCGATCATGTACATCGGCTTGAAGCCGAGTTGCCCGAGCCGCCAATCGGCGATGTAGCGGATGTACTTTTTGATCTCCTTGGGCGTCATGCCGGGCACGGGGCCTTGCTCAAACGCGAGGTCGATGAACGCATCCTCCAGCCGCACCGTCTTTTGGCAGCAATCGAGAATGTCGTCCTTCACCGCCTTGGTTAGGCAATCGCGCTCTTTGGTGAAGGCGTGGAACAGCTTGGTGATGCCCTCGCAATGCAGCGACTCATCGCGGATCGACCAGGTGACGATCTGGCCCATGCCCTTCATTTTGTTAAAGCGCGGGAAGTTCATCAGCATCGCGAAGCTGGCAAAGAGCTGTAGCCCCTCGGTGAAGCCGCCAAACATAGCGAGCGTGCGCGCGATGTCCTCGTCATTCTCAACGCCAAAAGTGTTCAGATAATCATGCTTGTCCTTCATTTCCTTATACTGAAGGAACATGCCGTATTCGCTCTCGGGCATGCCGATGGTATCGAGCAAATGCGAGTAAGCGGCGATGTGCACCGTCTCCATATTGCTGAACGCGGCGAGCATCATCTTGATCTCGGTCGGCTTGAAGATGCGGCCATAATGCTCGTGGTAGCAATTCTGCACCTCAACATCCGCCTGGGTGAAGAAGCGGAAGATTTGCGTGAGCAGGTTGCGCTCATGATCAGACAGCTTCTGCGCCCAATCGCGGCAATCCTCACCCAAGGGCACCTCTTCAGGCATCCAATGAATCTGCTGCTGGCGTTTCCAAAAATCATAGGCCCAAGGATATTCGAAGGGCTTATATTGCTTACGGGCGACGGTGAGGGACATCAATTATGCTCCAAAAATTTCAGTTATTGACACGCCAAACACTCATCATAATCCTTCGCCTCGACCTCTATCTGGCGCAGGTCGATGGTGTTGTCGGCTTCCACGCCGCCGGCGAAGCCCGCGCGCTGGATGCTCTTGCTGCGCAGATAATAAAGCGACTTCACGCCCAGCTCCCACGCGCGGAAATGGAGCATGAGCAGATCCCATTTCTCGACATCGGCGGGGATGAACAGGTTGAGCGATTGCGCCTGATCGATATACGGCGTGCGGTCGGCGGCCAGCTCAAGCAGCCAGCGCTGGTCAATCTCGAAGCTGGTTTTGAACGTGTCCTTCTCATCGGCGCTGAGGAAATCGAGGTGCTGCACCGATCCGCCTTGCTCCAAAATGCTGTTCCACACCGCCTCGGAGTTCTTCGATTTCTCCTTCAGCAGCGCCTCCAGATGCGGGTTGCGGATCGAAAAGCTGCCTGAGAGCGTCTTGTGCGTGTAGATGTTCGCGGGGATCGGCTCGATGCACGCCGAAGTGCCGCCGCAGATGATGCTGATGCTCGCGGTGGGCGCAATCGCGGTTTTGCAGCTAAAGCGCTCCATCACGCCGCGCTCTTCGGCATCGGGGCACGCGCCGCGCTCGGTGGCGAGCAGCATCGAGGCTTCGTTGACGCCTTGGCTGAAATGCTTGAAGATTTTGAGGTTCCACGATTTCGCCATCGCGCCCTCGAACGGCAAGCCGCGCGCCTGCAAGAAGCTGTGGAAGCCCATGACGCCGAGGCCGACCGAGCGCTCGCGCATGGCGGAGTATTTCGCGCGCGCCATCTCTTTGGGTGCGCGGTCGATATAATCCTGCAACACATTGTCGAGGAAGCGCATCACATCTTCGATGAACATCTTGTCGGTGTTCCACTCATCCCAAGTTTCGAGGTTGAGCGACGACAGGCAGCAGACCGCCGTGCGGTCATTGCCCAAATGATCGCGGCCCGTGGGGAGGGTGATTTCCGAACAAAGGTTCGAGGTCGAAACCTTCAGCCCCAGCTCGCGGTGGTGCTTGGGCATCGCCTTGTTCACATGATCGGCGAAGACAATATAGGGCTCGCCCGTCGCCAGCCGTGTCTCAACCAGCTTTTGCATGAGCGAGCGCGCATCCACCGTGGCGCGGGTGCTGCCGTCCTTGGGCGACACGAGGTTCCACTCAGCGCCGGCGCGCACGGCTTCCATGAACTTATCGGTGAGCAACACGCCGTGATGCAGGTTAAGCGCCTTACGGTTGAAATCGCCCGAGGGTTTCCGAATTTCGAGGAACTCTTCAATCTCAGGGTGATTAATGTCGAGATAGCAGGCCGCCGAACCACGCCGCAGCGAACCTTGTGAAATCGCGAGCGTGAGCGAGTCCATCACCCGCACGAAGGGGATGATGCCGGAGGTCTTGCCGTTCAGCCCCACCGGCTCGCCAATGCCGCGCACATGGCCCCAATAGGTGCCGATGCCGCCACCGCGCGAGGCAAGCCAGACATTCTCGTTCCAGGTGTTCACAATCCCCTCAAGCGAATCATCGACCGAGTTGAGATAGCAAGAGATCGGCAACCCGCGCCCCGTGCCGCCATTCGAGAGCACCGGTGTGGCGGGCATGAACCACAGCCGCGACACATAATCATAAATGCGCTGCGCATGGGGCGCGTCATCGGCGTAGGCGGCCGCGACGCGCGCGAACAAATCCTGATATGATTCGCCGGGCAACAGATAGCGATCTTGCAGCGTCTCTTTGCCGAAGTCGGTCAGCAACGCGTCACGCGACTGATCGGTGACGACCGTGAAGCGATGAGCATTCACCGTTTTGCTGTCGATTAAGTCAGGCGCCGGAACCCTCACGGCCGCCACCACATCCGCCACAGTTACCGCCTCATCATCACGCATCTGCGCACCCGTATCCCGAAAATCCATACTCACACACCCCAATCACCAACGATAAATGTTCTATATACGTTCTACTTGAGGGGCAAGCCCTCAGCGTAGCATTTTTTAACCCCAGTTGCGCGCCCAAAATCACGCAATTCCCAATCAGCAGGGCGCAAAACGCCCCACAGGCGGAAATCCGCCATTTCGGTTGAATCACAATCTGTTGGGTTGCCCCCTCAAAGCAGCTACCAGCTATAGTGCCACGTCGCGCAAAAAGCGCAAGACGGTAAATGACATATTCATGACTCGGTTCGTCGCATCTCTGAGTCGTTTCATGGCACGCCTGTGCATGACTCACGTGATTGCGGCGGTTGCGCTTTTGCAAGAGGGCCGTAAAAAGATTTATCATTTTTGCGGAGCGCCACATGCAACACTGGCTAATGAAATCAGAGCCGATCAAATACAGTTGGGATGACCTCGTGCGCGATGGCAAAACACGCTGGGACGGCGTGCGCAATCATCAGGCCGCGATCTATTTGCGCTCGATGAAAATTGGCGATGAGTGCCTGTTCTACCACAGCAACGAAGGGCTGGCGTGTGTGGGCATCATGCAAGTGGTCGGCGAGCATTATATCGACCCCTCAGATGCGAAGGCGCGCTTCCCGTGCGTTGATGTGGGGCCAGTGCGGGCACTCAACACGCCTGTGACGCTATCCGCAATGAAGGCCGAGCCAAAGCTGGCGGGGATGAAGATGTTCCAGCAGTTCCGGCTCTCCGTCACGCCGATCAGCGATGAGGAGTGGGATGTGATCCTCGGGATGGGGGCTGAGGTTTAACACCCCCAACCCCTCTCAATTCACGAGCGGGTCCATTGCCTTTTGCTTCGCCTCCAGCCGATCAAGCATTGGCTTTTCAAAACCCGTTTTCACCACTACCAGTGGCAGCGTGAAATCGAGGAGCGCATCTTTGTCTGCACTGTATTTTGGCCATTCGGGCGCACCTGTGCAGGTGGGCTGGCTGGTTTTGGCAAAACTAACCCAACAGCTGTGCACCATCGCAGTTTCAGCTCGGTCTTCGTCCTTCAGAATGAACGAGGCTCCCGCGATGTGTTTCCAGCTGTCAAACGCGAAGGGCACTTCAAAGCCGTGGTTCACGCCATCGCTCTTGGCGCGAAAATAATGCGCGACATAGTCAAAATGATAGAGATAGGCGGGCTGTGATGCGCCAACGTGCCGGGCGATCCAGCGTGCGGGAGCGGTGAACGCACCATCTCGGAACAGGCGCCGCGCGAGCGCATAATCATCGGTGGCGGCAGCACCATAATATGCGCGTGCGCCCGCAACTGCTGCGGGGGGAAGATCAGAGAGCAACTTGGGCGCGGCGGCCGCCCGGAGTAAACTGCCCTCGTTTGAGTTGGTGCCAATGATAATCGGAACCTGCTGCACTTCACCTTTGCTGAACGCGGCGATGAGGGTTTGCTTCAGCAACCGGCCGTCCACAAAGGGGCCGTTGCCCTCCTTCGGAGTCGCCGCAATGAGTGCGTCGGGCGTTGCTGTGCGCAGAGCCTCAGGCGTTGCGGTGGCGTCGGTTAGCCCGAGCGCGGTTGCAACTGTCACCCCGTCAGCCTCAGCCTGTGCGGCGGAGCGCACCTTGTGCCAGCCCAAGCCCGATTCGATAATCGCCTTTGCATACAGCCCCTTCGAGGCGGGTGCTGCCAACAGCGAGAGCACACTCATCCCACCCGCCGATTCGCCGAACACAGTGACGTTCGACGGATCACCGCCAAAGCTCGCGATGTTCTTCTGCACCCAGCGCAGCGCTTCAAGCTGATCGGTGAGGCCGTAATTGCCCTGCACCTCGTCGTTCACCGCCGCCTTGCTCAGCGCAGGGTGGGCGAAAAAGCCGAGCAGCCCAAGCCGGTAGTTGATACTCACGAGCACCACACCATCGCGCGCAAAACTGGTGCCATCATAAAATGGGAGCGAGGACGCTCCGGCGACGAAGCCGCCGCCATGAATCCAGACCATCACCGGTGCAGGCTTGTCTCCCTTGAGCGGCGCCCAGATGTTGAGGGTCAAGCAATCCTCCGACGTTTCCGTTGGCGTCGCGCCGGATGCCGCCTGTTCTTCCTTCGTCAGCTTTGTTTTCTGGATGCAGGCCGGGCCAAAGGCATCCGCCTTGAAGGTGCCCGAGAGCGGGGCGGCAGGCTGTGCGGCCCGCCAGCGCAGGGCACCAACCGGCGACAACGCATAGCGTATGCCTTTATAGGCCGCGACCGAGTCACTCACCGCCTCACCCACGATCGCGCCATTGGCTGTTTTTACGACGGGCGATTCGCGGTCTGCATACGCCGGAATGCCGACAAGGCTAAGCATCGCAGCGGCAGAAAGGGAAAAACAGGTGGTTCTCACGGGCTGGTAACCTCTCAAAGAAGCGCTGGGGCGCATGGACCGTCGTGTTCGCGACGACATTATGAACATGCGTGATAATAGCGTGTCCGAGCTAGTCAAGGGTCCGGTGATGCGTTCAACCGCCCAAAGCGGAAAAGCCTGCACTCAGGGCGCATAATCCAAGCCAATATCCACCGCAGGCGCGCTCTGCGTTATTCGGCCGACAGAGATAAACGTCACGCCGGTTTCCGCCTTGGCGCGAATCGTCTCCAAGGAAACGCCGCCAGAAGCTTCAGTCGGCACGCGGCCAGCGATCAGCGCAACCGCCGCGCGCAACGTATGAGCATCCATATTATCGAGCAATAGATGCGTTGCCCCGGCGGCGATGCCGAGCTCGATCTGATCGAGCCGATCCACCTCAAGGATGA
>JAYVZY010000082.1:0-3883 GCA_043782885.1 Sphingomonadales bacterium
GGGATTACGCTCCTGGAGGGCCATATGGCGCGACTTGGGGCGAGCGCGAAGCAATTCGGCTTTGCGTTCAATCGTCATGATGTGCGCAACGCCCTGCAATCTGCCACGATTCGTCACGCTGGGGCACACAGACTGCGGTTGCGGCTCAGCAAGTCTGGCGCGCTGGCGATTGAGATCGGCGCACTGCCACCAAAGCTAGAGGGCGAGGTTCAGGTGGTGAGTACGCCGCTTCCCGTTGATCCGGCCGACGTGCGGCTGCGCCACAAAACCAGCGATCGTGCTTTTTATGATGAGGCTCGCGCGGCGAGTGGTGCATTCGAGGTGGTGTTCACCGACAAACAGGGATTGCTTACCGAGGGCAGTTTCACCAACATCTTTGTTCAGCGTGATGGCGTATTGTTGACGCCAAAGGCAGCGCTAGGCCTGCTCCCCGGCGTGTTTCGAGCCGAGCTGCTCGCGCGCGGCGCGGCGGTGGAAGCCGATCTCACGCCCGATGACCTGCGCGACCGCTTCTTTATTGGCAATGCGCTGCGGGGGCTGTTGCCTGCCAAGCTAAAGCCACTATAAGCGCCACCGTCCCACAAAACGAGGTTCTCATGGTCACGACATCTGCCGCGCTCAACCGCATTCAGCCCTCCGCCACGCTCGCAATGACGAGCCGCGTCATCGC
Organism: Sphingomonadales bacterium; assembly: GCA_043782885.1. Lineage (GTDB taxonomy): Bacteria > Pseudomonadota > Alphaproteobacteria > Sphingomonadales > Sphingomonadaceae > JAGWQR01. The sequence continues at coordinate 671 of JAYVZY010000082.1, forward strand.
ATTGAAAGCGCAAGGCATTGATGTGATCGGCCTTGGTGCGGGTGAACCCGATTTTGACACCCCAGATTTTGTCAAAGAAGCCGCCATTGAGGCGATCCGGTCGGGCCAGACGAAATACACCAATGTCGATGGCACGGCGGCGCTCAAGGCGGCGATTGCTGCCAAGTTCACGCGCGATAACGATCTCCACTACACGCCCGCGCAGATCAGTGTGAATGTCGGCGGCAAGCACACATTGTTCAACGCGTTCGTCGCCACCATTGATCCGGGCGACGAGGTCATCATCCCCGCGCCGTATTGGGTGAGCTACCCCGATATTGTGAACTTTGCAGGTGGCACGCCAGTGATCGTGAAGGCCGGAGCCGCGCAAAATTACAAGATCACGCCGGAACAGCTTGAGGCCGCGATCACGCCGCGCACGAAATGGTTCTTGCTCAACTCGCCAAGCAACCCCACGGGCGCCGCCTATACCGAAGTGGAGTTGCGCGCGCTTGGTGAGGTGCTTCGCCGCCACCCGCATGTCTGGGTGATGGCCGATGATATGTATGAGCACATCGTTTATGATGACTTCAAGTTCACGACCATCGCGCAGGTCTGCCCCGACTTGTATGAGCGCACGCTCACGGTAAACGGCTGTTCCAAGTCCTATAGCATGACCGGCTGGAGGATTGGCTTTGCGGGTGGGCCGGTGTGGCTCATCAAGGCGATGGCGAAGCTGCAATCACAATCGACCAGCAACCCCTGCTCCATCGCACAAGCGGCGGCGACTGCGGCGCTCAATGGCGATCAAAGCTTCCTCGCGGCACGCAACACGGCGTTCAAAGGGCGGCGCGATCTTGTCGTGTCGATGCTCAATCAAACGAACGGCATCTATTGCCCAACGCCCGAAGGTGCATTCTACGTCTATCCCGATGTGTCCGAGCTGATGGGCAAATCGACGCCCGCAGGCCTGAAGATTGAGAATGATGCGCAACTCATCGACTATTTCCTTGATGAAGCGAAGGTCGCGGCGGTGCACGGCGGGGCATTCGGGCTCTCCCCCGCATTCCGCATTTCCTATGCCACGTCAGAAGAGTTGCTGACCGAGGCCTGCACCAGAATTCAGACTGCGGCGGGGAATTTGCGTTAGTTTCAAGGATTCGCTCGGCAAAAATAAGCCAGGCCGAGATGATTCGACGTCAAAATGTATTGACCTTTGTGATTTTTAATCATAGTAATGTCAAAGTCGAGTCGCTAAAATAATCTGCATGACAGACGTTCACAGTAGTTAAATTATCGTACCTGTTTTGTTGGGATAGATTTTTTACGAACTTTTTTGCGTATAATCGCAATAAAATATCTCTAATTATTGGTTAATATTCTCTTAACATAATTTTTATATTATAATTATAATTGATAAATAATAATTATAATTGGTCGTAACCCTGGTTGTTTAATACAATACTTGAGAGGTTGCTATGGCTGTTAAATATTCAAACGAACCCAATGGCATAACCCACCATACCCGATTTCGGGATGCTCTGGCGGATGCGCATTATAGAGGCTTCCGCGCCGATCCTCGGGTGCGCGTGCGCGACGAGGAGCAATTCGAGCGGATGCGTCGGCACGTTATGACCCTTCATGAAGGGATAGATGTCGCACACAGTTTTGTAGACACATCTGGCCAAATCTTCGATTGCATCCCCATTGAGCAGCAATTGTCGCTGCGCGGCACGCGTGGCAAGCTCCCGCAGCCGCCGTCGCTGCAAGAGGTAGCAGGGCCGATCGCGAAGGCCGGCACAACCTCAACCCAGGCAGCTACACCACCCAGCTCAGGCCTAGATCGATATGGGAATAGTGCGGAATGCCCCGCCGGGCACATTCCCGTTCGCCGCATCACGCTCGACGAGATGACTCGGTTTGGGACTTTGGAAGAATTTCAAAGCAAAGGCCCGCTTCAGGGCGGCGAGACAAACCCGAGTGCGCCTGTGGCCGATGCGAGCAAAAACCATCGCTTTGCCTACACCCAACAAGTGACGGCCAATTTGGGGGCTCATAATTTCATGAATATTTGGGCGCCAGCGGTTGGTGACAAACAGATATTTTCACTCGCTCAGCACTGGTATTCCGGTGGGATAGGCGCTGCCCACCAAACGCTGGAAGTCGGCTGGCAGGTCTATCCGGGGAAATATGGCCACAGCCAGCCGACGCTGTTCATTTTTTGGACGAATGACAATTACAACACCAGCCGCAATTACAATCTTGAAAATCCAGGGTTTGTGCAAACTAACAGTGCCTGGAAGATTGGCGGTGCGATCAGCCCTGTCAGCACCGATGGCTCTTCGCAATATGAATTGGAAGTCGGCGTTTACCTGTATCAAGGGAATTGGTGGCTTTACATCGGTGGGACTGGAGCGGCCAACACCGTCGGTTATTTCCCGACATCAATCTACAACAGCGGAGCGATGGCGACGAACGCTGACCAATTCCTCATGGGGGGTGAAACAGTTTGCGAGGAAGGCGGTGTCTGGCCAGCGATGGGCTCGGGTGCATTCGCGAGTGCGGGATGGACACATGCCGCCTATCAGCGAGATATCTTCTATTTCCCGACGACAGGTGGTGCGACTTACGCGACGCTTGATCCCAAATTGCCCTCACCAGCTTGTTACACCGATGCCGTCGCGAAAGCGCTGCCGCCTTGGAACGTGTACTTTTTTTACGGTGGCGCAGGCGGCGGCGACTGCTGACCTGAACAACAGACCTGACAACTAAGGACAGTTATATGGCACGCAATCCTACTTCTCAAAAAACAACGGCAGCTTCAACCGATGCTGCCGCCCGCGCCCAAGCCGCTGGTGCGAGCGCGAGCGCTGCAATCGGCAGTATATCTCGCCAGCGCATACCAAGCACGGCAGATCCGCTCGCCTTTTCACTCGGTGTCGGAAACGAAGAACTTACCCAACTCAGACTCTCCAACACCGCTGCAATTTTCGCGGGTATGGAGCAAATCAACGTTGGGTTGAATATCGTCAAAGGCATATTGGCTGATCGGCCTTCGCCCGCTCAACTCATAGCGACCCTGCTTCAGCCTGATGCCAGCGCAGCGCGATTGGTGCAGGTGCAGTTTGATCCAGCGACGCTTGGCAAACCGGGGCCGATGACATCGGTATTAACCGATGACAGCGGCACCATTCACATGCCGCTGCCCGCGGGTGCGGCGCTTCCATCTGGCGG
>JAYVZY010000083.1:0-10813 GCA_043782885.1 Sphingomonadales bacterium
GCATGATCCACCTCGCTGACAATGCTGCCATCATGCTTGCGCGCCGTTGTGAATTCTCCGCGCCATTTGCCGAGGGCGAGCGCCCCAGCCTCACGCGCCACCGCACCAAGGTCGGCCAGACTAGGCATATGCCCTAGGCACCCGCCAACGTCATCCCATCAATGCGCAACGTAGGCGTGTTGATGGCGTACCGGAACACCAGATCATCCGCCGGTATGAGCGCCGCGAACATGTCTTTCAAGTTGCCAGCAATTGTGACCTCATTCACGGCGCGGGTGAGGACGCCATTCTCGATCATGAAACCCGATGCGCCACGCGAATAGTCGCCGGTCAGGCCATTCACCCCCATGCCGATAAGATCAGTGACATAGAAGCCGGTCTTAATATCCGTCATCAACTCTTTCGGCGTAACGGATCCTGCCGCCATATGGAGATTGGAGGGCCCAGCGCCGCTGCGCATGCTGTGGCCCGTTGGCTTGGTGCCGAGCTGACGCGCGGCAGCGGCATCGATCAGCCAGGTCGTGAGGACGCCATCCTCGACAATGTTGGTCGCAGCCGTTGGTAAGCCCTCGCCGTCAAAGGGGCGCGAGCGTTGGCCCCGCAGCCGATGCGGTTCATCGATAATCGAGATGCCATGGGCGAACAATTGTGTGCCGAGCGCATCGAGCAAGAACGACGTTTTACGCGCGATTGCGCCGCCGGTGATCGCGCCAATCAGATGGCCGAGCAGTGAGCTGCCGACGCGCGGATCGAACACCACCTGCAGGGTGCCGCTTTGCATTTGCGACGCACCCAGCCGCGCGACCGCGCGTTCGCCCGCCTGCCGACCAATCGCCGTAGCGGGGTCAAGGTCGGTGAGGTGCCGAACAGAGTGATAACTGTAATCGCGCTGCATATCATTGCCCTCGCCCGCAATCACGCTAGCGCTGATCCCGTGGCTTGAGCTGGTATAGCTTCCGGCAAAACCGTCGCTGGTCGCGAGCGCCATTACGCCGCGTCCGGCACTTGCAGATCCGCCTTCTGAATTGCTGACGCCTTTCACCGTGCGCGCCGCATCTTCTGCCTCCAACGCGCGTTCTCGCAATGCCGTAGGCGAAACATCTACGCCATCGTCCAAATCAAGCGCAGGCAGCGTGCCACGCAGCAACATGTCTTTGGGAGCGAGGCCTGCGTAAGGGTCTTCTGGCACCTCGCGCGCCATTGCCACAACCCGCTCCGCGAGCGCATCGAGCGCTTGGGTGGAGAGATCAGACGAGGCACTGCTGGCAGACCGTTGACCGATAAACACCCGCAGCGAAACCTCTTCGCCTTCCGCCCGCGTTACATCTTCCAGTCTGCCAAGGCGGATTTGCACATCGGTGGAGGCATCACCCGAATAAACGACGTCACACGACTCTGCGCCAAAGCGGCGCGCACGGGTCACGAGATCGAGGGCGATATTTTGAGCTTGATCGGCGGTGAGCATGGCGCGCGTGTAGCGGGCGCGCCTGCGTTTGGGAAGAGAGCAGATATGAAAAGGGCCGCAGCTTCATCTGAAGCCACGGCCCTGTTCGGTATCAGTTATGCTTAAGCATTACAGCGCACTTGCAGCCTTAACTTTGTCTGCTGCGACTGCGAAGCGGCTCGAAATTGGCTGGAACACTTCGCCGAAAAACTTCAGCGTTGCTTCGCTGGATTTCGAGGTCTCAGCAACCATCGATTCGTAGCTGCTCTTGAAGAAATCGTTCTGCAGCGTGAAGAACTCAGCAGGCGTCTTGGCACCAGCGGCAGCCTTCAAGGCAGCCGACGCGTCTTCAAAACCCTTGCGGCTCAGCTCAGCAACGTGCTGCGCAGCTTTTTCAACGCCGGCAGTCGCCAGCTTCGATGATGCAACAACAGCGTCGAGATTATCCTTTTGGAAGGCAACAGCGTCTTCCGCCATTTTCGTGCTCTTCTGATATGCTGTCTTCGACTGGGCTGTTGCGTCAGCAACAAAGCTCTCAACCTTTGCAGTCGCATCGGCGGCGAACTTCTGAGCGGTGTCTTGGACTTGCTTTACGGTATCGTTCATGGTGATATTTCCTTCTGGTTTGGTTTTTGAGAGAGCCGCAATCGGTGCGGGAGTGAGTGGGGCTGCCTTGGGGGCAACGTTCGGAACAAATAGTTTTTCGGCTTTTAACGCGGCGGTATTGGAGATCACTTCGGGCGCAATCTGTTTTGGTGCAATTTTTGGAACAATCGGCGCCGCAACCTTTACAACGGGTTTCGCTTGAACCACGGGTGCTTGAGGAGCAGGTGCTTTGACGCGCACGACTGGGTTTGCCGCTTTGACAGCAACCGCCTTGTCACCCGTTTTCGTCTTCGTCATGTTTTGCTCCGTTACACTTATGTTGCAGTGCAATATATGCGAATCGCTAAGGCAATGCAAGCGTTTTTTGTGCAGTGCAACATTGATGTAAATAAGGCAGGTTTTAGCGGGTTTTCACGTACTTCCCGGGTGCATCCTCAATTATATTGAGATTTCCCTCCCCTGGAATGCGCGAATCAGTGGCAGGAGTCTTCGATTTGCTCTGATTATGAATCCAATCGATCCAGTCAGGCCACCAGCTTCCCTTGGTCTCGCTCGCGCCTGCAACAAAGTCTTCCAGAGTCGCAGCAAGGCCGTCGTTACGCCAATATTGGTATTTATTTGCGCTCGGTGGATTGACCACGCCCGCAATATGCCCAGAACCCGCCAGCAGGAAGCGCAGCGGGCCTTGGAAATGCTCCATGATCTTCCATACGCTCTCTGGCGGCGCGATATGATCTTCGCGACCGGCCTGAACATAAGCGGGGGTCTTGACGTTGCTGAGCTTAATCGGTGTGCCGTCCACCTCAATCTCGCCCGCTGCGAGCTTATTATCGCGATAAAGATCGCACAGATACGCCCGATGCCATTTCGCGGGCAAGTTGGTCGTGTCGCCATTCCAATGCAACAGATCGAAGGGCGGGTAGTCATTGCCGAGCAAATAGTTGTTGGTTACATAATTCCAGATGAGGTCACGCCCGCGCAGCAGGTTGAACGTCGTCGCCATATAACGGCCATCAAGATAGCCATCGGTCACAATTTGATCGATCAATGCCAGGTAAGTCTCATCGATGAAGTTGTTCAGCTCACCTGCGCGGGTAAAATCGACTTGCGCGGTGAAAAACGTTGCGGACTTGACCTTCTTCGCTTCCCCGCGCGCGGCCAACAACGCGAGCGTTGCCGCCAGCGTCGTCCCCGCCACGCAATAGCCGATTGCGTGAACAGATTTGACATCAAGCAGGTCGCGCACCGTATCAATCGCGTCGATCTGACCCTTAAGGATATAATCGTCCCAAATGACATCAGCCATGCTCGCGTCGGCCGATTTCCAGGACACCATAAAGACCGTAAGCCCCTGTTCGACAGCCCAGCGGATGAAGCTCTTCTCGGGATTGAGATCAAGAATATAGAAGCGGTTGATCCAGGGCGGGAAGATGATGAGCGGTATTTTGAGCACGGTCTCGGTTGTAGGGCTGTATTGAATGAGCTGGTAAAGTGGCGTTTCGTGGATCACCTTGCCCGGCGTAATCGCAATATTCTCGCCCACGCGGAACGCAGTGGGGTCGGTGTGGGTGAGTTGACCCTTCTCCATATCAGCGAGCATGTGCTTGAGCCCAGTGACGAGGTTCTCGCCTTTGGTCTCCAGCGTTTTCTCCAGCACCACCGGATTGGTGAGCGGGAAGTTGGATGGCGACATCGCCTCGACAAAGCCACGCGTGGCGAACTTGAGCTGCTCGTGCTGTTTGGCATCCACGCCTTCCAGCCCCTCCACGCTTTTCAGCATATGATCGGACACGAGCAGATAGCTCTGCCGAATAAGGTCAAAGGCCGGGTTGTCGCGCCATTGCTGGGCCGCAAAGCGTTTGTCCTTGTCGGCGGCGGTGTTCAGCGGCGGTGCTTTCTCCGGATCGATGAACCGCTGCCATAATGCCATGCTCTCCGCCCAAAATTCGGTCTGCGCCTTCATGAACGGGTTGGTCTCTGACATCGCGCCCAGCGTTGGCGGCGTGCTCTCCATTGCCTTAAATCCATGCTCCATCATCAATTGCTGCGCGCGGCCGATGACCTGCGTCCAATGCTGCATGTCTTCGAGGCTGGGGATCGGGGGTGTCACTGCATCGGCCATAAAATAACACTTGTGTCAGTAATAAAGGAGCGCCTAGTCTGCACGTGATCAACGGTCAGCGCTAGGGATAAAATGAGCGACTATTACGACGTCATCATCGTCGGTGCGGGAATATCTGGCATTTCTGCAGCTTATCACCTGCAAAAGCACTGCCCCGACAAAAGCTATACGATGCTGGAGGGCCGCGCCGCTCTGGGTGGCACGTGGGATTTGTTCCGCTACCCCGGCGTGCGCTCCGATTCAGACATGCACACATTGGGCTTCGGTTTCAAACCCTGGGTGGCGGACGATTCGATTGCGGACGCTCCCGCGATTTTGGACTATCTGCACGAGACCGTCGAAGAATTCGGCATTGCGCCGCACATCCGCTTTAACCATCGGTTGACAGCCGCGAGCTGGGACTCGAAGACAGCGCGCTGGACGGTAACCGTGGAAACGGGAGACGGCACCGAATTACTAAGCTGCAATTTCCTGATCATGGGCACCGGCTATTACAGCTACACTGCGCCGCATCAGCCCGACTTCCCCAATCAAGCGGCGTTCAAGGGACAGATTATTCACCCGCAATTTTGGCCGGACAAGCTGGACTATGCGGGCAAGCGAATCGTCGTGATTGGCAGCGGCGCGACGGCGGCGACGCTTGTTCCCGCGATGGCGGGGAGCGCCGGACATATCACGATGCTCCAACGCTCCCCGACCTATATGCTCGTGCGCCCGCGCCGCGACGTCTTTGCGAACACAATACGCAAACTACTGCCCAGCAAGCTCGCCTATGCGCTCACCCGTACCAAGAATGTGCGTCAGCAATGGCTACTCTATGTGATGAGCAAAAAATATCCCGCCAAGGCCGCTGCTAAGCTGATTGGTGATGCCCGCGATATGCTCGGGCAGGATTATGACGTCGCCACCCATTTCACGCCGCGTTACGGCCCGTGGGATCAACGTTTATGCCTGTTGCCAGATGGTGATCTGTTCACCGCAATCGCAAACGGCACGGCAGATGTGGTGACAGACACTATCCAATGCTTCACCGAAACCGGCATCTTGCTGGAATCGGGCACGGAGATTCCCGCCGACATTATTGTCACTGCCACAGGTATCACGATGGAGATTATGAGCGGTGTGGAGCTCTACGTGAACGGTCATCCCGCCCCCGTGCGCCGCGCGCTCACCTACAAGGGCTTCATGTATTCGGGCATTCCGAACCTCGTCTCACTGTTCGGCTATGCCAATGCGTCCTGGACGCTCAAGGCTGACCTTATCGCCCATTTTGCCACGCGTTTGCTCAACCATATGGATAAAAAGGGATATGCCTTTGTCATGCCCCAAGCGGACGGCGTGCTGCCCACCGCAGAACCGCTGATGGGTCTCAGTTCAGGCTACGCCACCCGCGCCAGCGCACGCCTCCCCAAGCAAGGCGATAGGGATCCGTGGAAGATCCATCATAACTATTTCACCGATCAAAGGATCATCACGCGCGGAAAGCTTGAGGATGGGGCGCTGCGATTTGAGCGCACCCCCTAGCCACGCCACGAAAATTCCCGCATAACCGTCTCTTCTCCAATAACCGGAAAGAGGTCATGTCCGAAGAATTTTACCGCATCAAGCGCCTGCCGCCCTATATCATCGCTGAAGTGAATGCGATGCGTGCGGCAGCCCGGGCGAGCGGGGAGGACATTATTGACCTTGGCATGGGTAATCCTGATCTGCCGCCCGCGCCGCATGTGATCGAGAAATTGTGCGAAGTAGCGATGAAGCCTGATGCGCATGGCTATTCGGCGTCAAAGGGCATTCCGGGGCTGCGCAAGGCGCAGGCGGGCTATTACGCGAGGCGCTTTGGGGTTGAGCTTGATCCGGATACCGAAGTCGTGGTCACGATGGGATCGAAAGAGGGGCTGTCGAGCCTTGCGACCGCGATTACCGCCCCCGGCGATGTCGTGCTGGCGCCCAATCCCAGCTACCCCATTCACACCTTCGGTTTCATTATCGCGGGGGCGACCATCCGCAGCGTGCCAACCACGCCCGATGAGCATTATTGGGAATCGCTGGAGCGGGCGATGAAGTTCACCGTGCCGCGCCCGAGCGTTTTGGTGGTCAATTACCCCTCAAACCCCACAGCCGAAACGGTTGATATTACGTTCTATGAGCGGCTGGTTGCGTGGGCGCGCGAAAATAAGGTTTGGGTGCTGAGCGATCTTGCTTATTCCGAGCTCTATTACGACGGCAAGCCGACCGCCTCAATCTTGCAGGTGAAGGGCGCGAAGGATGTGGCGGTGGAGTTTACCTCACTCAGCAAAACATTTTCGATGGCGGGTTGGCGGATTGGTTTTGCGGTGGGCAACCAAAAGCTGATTGCGGCGATGACGCGGGTGAAGTCTTACCTCGATTATGGCGCGTTCACGCCAATTCAGGCGGCAGCCTGCGCGGCGCTCAACGGCCCGCAAGACATTGTCGAGACGAACCGCCAGTTGTATCACAAGCGCCGCGATGTGCTCGTGGAGAGCTTTGGCCGGGCAGGTTGGGACATTCCCGCACCGCCTGCCAGCATGTTCTGCTGGGCACCGCTGCCACCTGCGATTGCGCATCTCGGCTCGATGGAATTCGCCAAGCAACTCATCACCCATGCGGGCGTCGCGGTGGCGCCGGGCGTTGGTTATGGTGAGGACGGCGAGGGCTTCGTGCGCATCGCAATGGTCGAGAACGAACAACGCATCCGCCAAGCCGCGCGAAATGTGCGCAAATATCTGCAAAGCATGGGTGTAAATGTACCGAGCGCGGGGACGAAGGCGGGGTAGCAGAGTGCCGGTGACGCGACAGCGCAGTTTGGTTAAACCAAAATCATTATAAATGGTTAATTTTCTCGAACGGCTCGGATTGCGATTGCGACTCGGCGCGAAGTTGGTTATTGAAATGTTAATACAAGTTGGTTTCACAACCGATACGGTCATTGTGTGCAAGGGATTTGACATGAAGCATATTTTACTCGCGACCGCGGCAATGCTTGCGGCAACATCTGCGCAGGCTGCAACGCTTTACTCTAACCCACTCCTGACTGGTGCGATCGCGTCGCCGGGTGCGGTGAGCTTCACCGCTATTTCGCCCGTTGGCCAGAGTGGTGCGCTCAGCTTCAATCTGGATGGCTTCAAAACACTTGACGGCCTGAACTTCTATGAAGACGACTTTACGCTGAAGTTGAATGGCACGAGCATTCTTTCCCTCTCATATAATTTGGGCGGGGGTGGAGCCAATCAAATCTTCACCAATACGTATGGGGCCACAGTCACCGGTGGTGATCCTAACCCTAACAATATCGGCGGAAATGGCGGCCAACTGCAAATCAGCCTCGCCGGATTGCCGCTGACGTCGGGCAGCAACACATTCAGCTTTTCGTATGATAGCCCATCAGGCGATGCGCTCGGCGGAACTGGGGGCCATGCTGGTCCACAAGGAACCGGCGATGAAGCTTGGGGTGTCAGCAGTGTTTTGCTCTCGGCCGAGTCGGCTGTTCCTGAGCCTGCCAGCTGGGCACTGATGCTCGTTGGTTTCGGCATGGCTGGCGCCGCGTTGCGCCGTCGCCCGAACGTCGCCGTTCAGTTCAGCTGAGGATCGTTCACGCTCATCCACACGGCAACTGCCGCAACGGCCGCAGTGTCCGCACGTAAGATGCGCGGCCCCAGTGTAACGGCGACAGCATTTGGATGTGCGCGTATCGTTACTCGCTCGGCATCATCGAAGCCGCCTTCTGGGCCAATCAGGATCATCGCGGGGCCGGTGTGGATTCGGGCGGCCTCCAACAATGGCGCGCCGCCTGCTTCATCCGCGAAAAAGACTGTGCGGCCCTGAACTCCCGCCAACAGCGTGGTGAGCGAAACCAGCTCTGCCACCTCCGGTAAAGCCGTCCGCCCGCATTGTTCAGCCGCCTCGATCATGTGTGCGCGGAGTCTGTCGTCGTTCACCTTGTCGACCACCGCGCGGCTCGTCCGCACCGGAATGAAGCGCGCCACACCAAGCTCGCACGCCTTTTCTGCCACCCAATCATAACGCGCACGGCGGATAGGCGCGGCGGCGAGCCAGAGATCGGGCACTGAATCCCGCTCGCGCAATTTTCCCTCAATCCGCAGCATAAGGTCGCGCTTCGCCGTCTTTTCAACGATACCGAGCCATTCGCCAGAGATGTTATCGAACAGCTTAAGCGGATTGCCCGGCTTCAACCGCATCACGTTGAGCAGGTAATGCGCTTGCGGGCCATCAATGCAAATGTCTTGGGCACCGGTGAGGGGAGTCTCCACAAATAGGCGCGGCGTGGATTGCGGGGGAGAAATAAGGGACATAATTTGCCTATTACACCAATTTTCGTCATTCCAAACGAGATTTGCCGGTGGCGCGCACGCTGACCGGAGTTTGTAGGTTTGGGTGTTGGTGATCGCCGACTGGCTATCGACATTTTCGTGCACGCGCTCCATATCCCGCGCATGACCTCCGCGCGCATCCTTCTGATCATCTCTGGCGGCATAGCTGCATACAAAGCGAGCGAGCTGGTGCGTGCGCTACGCAAGGTGGGGCATTGCGTGACGTGCGTGCTCACGGCAAACGCGCAGCAGTTTGTCACGCCGCTGACGCTTGCCGCGCTTTCTGAAAACAAGGTCTATGCGAATTTGTTCGACCTCAAGGACGAGGTTGAGATGGGGCATATTCAGCTGTCGCGGCAAGCCGATCTGGTGGTGGTCGCGCCCGCCACAGCCAACATCATGGCAAAGATGGCGGTGGGCATCGCGGATGATCTGGCGACGACATTGCTGCTCGCCACCGACAAGCCGGTGCTGGTCGCGCCTGCAATGAACGTGCGGATGTGGCTCCATCCCGCCACGCAGCGCAATATCGCGACGCTCCAGGGAGATGGCGTGACGGTGCTGCAGCCCGATGCGGGGGAGATGGCGTGCGGCGAGTTCGGGCCGGGGCGGTTGCCTGATTCTAGCGTGATATTGGCAGCGATTGAGCGGATGCTGCGGCGCTCGAATCGGCTCAGCAACAAACATATCCTCATCACCGCCGGGCCAACGCATGAACCGATTGATCCGGTGCGTTACATCGCCAATCGATCATCCGGCCAGCAGGGTTTTGCGCTGGCGGGCGCGCTCGCGGCGCTTGGTGCGCGGGTAACGCTGATCGCGGGGCCGGTTGCGCTGGCAACACCAGCGGGCGTCACGCGCATCGATGTGCAAACCGCGCGCGAGATGGCGGCGACAGTTGATGCCGCGCTGCCTGCCGATTGCGCGATCATGGTGGCGGCAGTGGCCGATTGGCGTGCGGAGGCAGCTCCACTCAAGATGAAGAAGGACAGCAAGGGCCAGCCGCCCGCGCTCACACTGATTGAGAACCCCGACATCCTCGCCACCCTTGCTGCCGCGCCCAACCGCCCGCGTTTGCTGATAGGTTTTGCCGCCGAGACCAACGATGTTCTTCCCCACGCCATCGCCAAACGCGAGCGCAAAAACTGTGATTGGATCGTCGCCAACGATGTGTCTGGGGATGTCATGGGTGGCGCGACCAATACCATCCACATTATCACCTCTAATCAGACCGAAAGCTGGGCACTCATGCCCAAAGCGGAAGTCGCCGCCCGCCTTGCTGAAAGAATTGCCGATGCCCTCATTGCAGATTGAACTTATGCGCCTGCCGCACGGTGCCGGGCTGCCTCTGCCCACATATGCAACAGCGGGCGCAGCAGGGATGGATGTTGTGTCCGCCGTTGATGTGAGGCTGGGCCCCGGTGAGTGGGTCGCTGTTGCCACGGGCTTTGCCATTGCCATCCCAGAGGGATATGAAGTGCAGGTGCGCCCGCGATCTGGCCTCGCGCTCAAGCATGGCGTTACCGTGCTCAACGCTCCAGGCACGATTGATTGCGATTATCGCGGTGAGATCAAGGTCGTCCTCATTAACCACGGTCTCGAATCGTTTGACGTCGGGCGTGGTGAGCGCATTGCGCAGCTGGTTCCTGCCGCTGTGCAATATGCATTGGCGGTTGAAGTGACTGCGCTTAGCGCCACCGCACGCGGCGAAAAAGGGTTCGGTTCAACCGGCAGCTGAGCGCGTGGGTGCGATTCATCCGCGCTCCCATTACTCTAATCACTGCCCAATGCAGCGCTTGCGCCGATAGATCGACCTTAATTGAGACGGGGCATTTAGGGGTTGCGTCGAAGGGGACGTATGATAGGAGTTTTCCGTAACAGGTTTAGGCATTCCTAGCGTAAACAGTCGCTGCAAGTATAGGGTGATGCTATTGCTATCCTCACATTTATTCAGTGCGAGCAGGAGCGAATGAAACTGCTTCGGAAATCTGGCATAGTGTTTTTCCTCTGCTTAGCGTGTTGTTCAACCGCTGAGGAGAAGGCTGATCGGTTGACCCAAACCGCATCCGTGCTGTTCAATGCAGGGAAAATGACGGATGCGCGCACCGTTTTGCTCAAAGCCATTGCCCAGCGAGATGATTTCGTGAATGAGTGGATACTTCTCGGGCGTGTCGAGCTCGAACTCGGCCACCCAGTTGAGGCACTGACGGCGTATAACCGCGTGCTGGAACTAGAGGCGGCGAACACCGAGGCGCTTCAGTACGTCGGTGAAATATCATTTCAGGTCGGGCG
>JAYVZY010000084.1:0-3447 GCA_043782885.1 Sphingomonadales bacterium
AGCACCGCACGGCGATACATCGGCAGGGAGGTAATATCATCACCATCGAGCATGATGCGACCGGAGTCGGGTTTCACCAGTCCCATGATGGAATAAAAACAGGTGGTCTTGCCCGCGCCATTCGGCCCGAGCAGGCCGACAACTTCACCCCGCCCGACGGAAAGCGACACATCAGAGAGCACTGGGCGCTTGTCATACGACTTCGCAATCGAGACCACCGAGAGGCCTTCGCGGGCATCGCTTGCAATCGTCTCGCGTGTGAGGGGCATGATCTCGGTCATATTATCTCGGTCTGCGCCAAATTATTGTGTGTGCTGTTGAACGGTGAAGTGTCCCGTCACACGCCCGCCTGAACTGCCACCTTGCGCGCTGCCGCCCACGCTACTCCCATCAATGACGGAACGGCCAGAGACAAGGTCGATCACCAATCGCCCGCCGCGAATGGTGTTTCCGCCCTGCTGAAGATCGACGCCACCAATCATCGTGATCAGGCGGCTGTTGAGATCATAAATCGCCACGTCGCCGTGCGCTGATTCGGTCGCGCTCACGACGCTGACTCCGCCCTGGGCATCAAGCCGCTCGATCTGTGGGCTGCCCCCCCCGGCTTTGGTATACGCAACGGTCAAACGTTGCGCGTTGAGTGCCAGACCCTCTTGCCGGACGCGCACATTGCCAGCAAAAATGGCGCGATCCGAACGATCTTGCACTTCAATCCGGTCAGCATCCACGTCCACTGGCGCGTTAGAATTATGGCCCTTCAGCGCCTGAGCCACCAATGGCGCAGCGAGAACGGGGATTAGCAGTGAGAGGATAATGATCTTCTTCATAATTTCCATCCCCTGCCGCCGCGCTGATCAATATGCAAGTGGGCATGGCCTTCAAGGGTGACGGTGCGTGTCGCCAGATCGGCAGCGAGGTGTCCTGCTGAAAAATTTCCCAGCGGAATGTGCCCATCGACCGCACCACCGCTCCGCAACAGCCGTGATTTGAGATCGAGACTCACGTCTCGCGCTGCCATTTGATAGCCGTCGGCAGTGTTGAACAGCATGGGGCCGTTGATGCTGACGGTTTCCGAATCCATGTCATAATTGCCACCGTTGGCGCGAATGGTTGCCGGGCCCTCAGTCAAGACGATCTGCGCCGACAAGTCTTTGAGCTTAACCACGGGGTCTTTCGAGGTCGCCTGAATCGCAGAGCCGGCCTTGAGTTGGAAGGCGCGGCCCTGGCTATCTTCCCCGCGATACAGCGCTTGTGTGATTCGTAGCCGCTCCTTGGCAATCGCGACGTTGTTTTTCGCCAACACAAAGCTGACATCCTTGGTGCTCGTGAGCGGCGTAAAAATCATGATCGCTCCCAGCACGCCAGCGGCCATCGGAAGAATAATTCCGGTCGCCCGCACGATCACATCATGCCGGCTGCCCTTAGCCGCCCAGCTTTGGCGCGCGCCCCGCTCGCGAATCGCCTGCGCCGATGACCCTTCAGACATGCGCGAAAATATCCGTCTCGGGCCATCCATGTAAATCGAGCAGGGCACGGTGGGGTAAAAAATCGAAGCAGGCTTGGGCAAGCGCGGTGCGGCCTTCGCGCGCCAAACGACGGTCAAGCTCGGTTTTCATCCGGTGCAGATAGCGCACGTCCGATGCCGCGTATTCGCGCTGCGCATCGTTGATGACCGGGCCGCCCCAATCTGACGATTGCTGCGCTTTAGAAAGCTCCACACCCACAAGATCACGCACCAAATCCTTCAGCCCATGACGATCAGTGTAGGTGCGCACGAGCCGTGAGGCAATCTTGGTGCAGAACACCGGTGCGGCCATCACGCCAAGGTATGCGTGGATCGACGCTAGATCAAAACGGCCAAAATGATAGAGTTTCAGTATGTTTTGATCGCCGAGAACCGCCTTCAGCTGCGGCGCGGCAAAATCGCTGTTCGGGCCAAAGCGCACCAGATGCTCATCGCTGCCGCCATCGGAAAGCTGCACGAGGCAGAGGCGATCTCGACCGGGATGCAGTCCCATCGTCTCCGTGTCCACGGCGATGACGGAGCCTTTAAGTGTGCCGGCGGGCAAATCTTCTTCGTGAAAAAATATCGCCATTTGGTGGTTACAATCCTGTTCATTGCTTCATTTTGCGTGGTGATAGCGCAATTTGGGGTGACATGCCAATCCGTTGATCATGGCCCAATCAATGCTGAATGCCGGTTGAATAATTCGCTCGCAGCGGCCTCAAATTTAAGCTATGCGAGGTGAAGTGCTAGGAAACAAGTGCTGGAAGTTCTGTGTCTTTTGTCCGGATGCATGGCTTTACGAGGTAATGGACGGAACGAGAATTCGGGAAAGTACGGCGATATATGAGTTTCGATAAAGGGCGTCGCGGGGATCGCGGCGGGCGTGGCAGAGACAAGCGCGATGGTTTTGGGGATGACAGCTACACGCCGCCGCCCGGTGATCGTTTCGGCGGTGGTGGCGACAGATTTGGCGGCGGCGGAGATCGCTTCGGCGGCGGTGGCGGCGGTGGTTTCCGTGGCGGCGGCGCTGCTGGCGGCGGACGTCCGCAAATGCCAGCGCAAGTTGTGGGCGAAGGCAAGGGCGTCGTAAAATTCTTTAACGCGCAAAAAGGCTTCGGCTTTGTTGTGCGCGATGATGGCGGCGAAGACGTGTTCGTGCACATTTCGGCTGTCGAAATGGCCGGCCTGACGGCACTGGCTGAGGGGCAGCCGCTCGGCTTTACGCTCGTTGATCGTAACGGCCGCATTTCTGCAACGGATCTGGTAATCGAAGGCGAACCGCTTCCGGTTGAAGATCGCGGCCCGCCGCGTGATCGCCCTGAGCGTGGTGGTGATCGTCCTGATCGCGGTGGCGATCGTGGCGGCGCAGGCGCAGGTGGTGCAGGACGCACACTTACCGGCGAATCGGCCAGCGGCACGGTGAAATTCTTCAACGCGATGAAGGGCTTCGGCTTTATTCAGCGCGATGATGGACAGCCCGATGCGTTTGTTCATATCTCGGCGGTTGAACGCGCGGGCATGAGCAATCTGAACGAGGGTGATCGCCTGAAGTTTGAGATTGAAATTGATCGGCGCGGGAAAGCGGCGGCAGTTAACCTCTCGCAAGGCGAGTAACGTCTCCAATTGCTGAAGACATAAGGGGCTCGTCGTTCGCGGCGGGCCTTTTTGTTTGTGAGGAGGCGCGTTCTATGTGCTGAGCCGAAAAATCGCGCTAAAGCTCCTATTTTGTCTTTTGGTACTGTCACTCCCACAAGCACCACATAGGATCGATTTAAGGCCCGTCTCGGGCATCTAAAGGTTGCTCTAACGCGCGACTCTACAAATGACCTGTAAATGCGGCGAGCACATCCTCATAAAGCGTCTTTTTGAACGGCACGATCAAATCAGGCAATCGGTGCGGCTCCACCCATTGCCACGCGCCAAATTCTGGATGGTGGGTT
>JAYVZY010000085.1:0-10364 GCA_043782885.1 Sphingomonadales bacterium
CCTTGCTCGCGGCCCACGCATCCAGTGTGCAAGCGCTAGAGACGCTTTACGTGGATTTCAAGGATGACGAGGGCTTGCGCGCCTCGTGTCGGGCAGCGCGGGCGGAGGGCTTTACTGGGCGGCTCGCGATTCACCCAGCTCAAGTAGCAGGCATCAACGAGAGCTTTATGCCGTCTGCGGAAGAGGTTGCGCACGCCCAACGGATCATCGCCGTGTTTGCAGCCAACCTTGGCGCAGGCACGGTTGGATTGGACGGCAAAATGATCGACATCCCGCACCTCAAGCAGGCTGAGCGCGTATTGGCACAGGCGATGGCATTTGGAGCTTGATCGGCAAGACCGAATGTTTGGCCTCACTTAGCAGCGGTTTTCAGCCCCTTGAGTCAAACAAAGCCACTCTCAACCACCTCTGAAATCGCACTGTAAATCACATCTAATTCGTCGTCGGTGATGCAATAGGGCGGCATAACGTAAATGATGTTTCCAAGTGGACGTAACAGCAGGCCGCGCGATCGGAATGCCGCCGTCATTCGGGGGCCGATGTCCGCGAGATAGCCTGGCGTATCTGACACGACGTCCATCGCCGTGATGGTGCCGAGTTGACGCTTGTTTACCAGTTTTGGTGATGTGAGCGCGACCAATCGCTCCGTCTGTCGCGTGGTCAGGGTATTAATCCGCTCGCGCACCGGCTCATCAGCCCAAATCGCCAAATTCGCATTCGCCGCTGCACACGCAATCGGGTTGGCGGTATAACTGGAGGAGTGGAAGAACATTTCCGCGCGGTTGGTGGAGTAATGTGCATCGTAAATTGCCTCGGTGGCTAGCGTAACAGCGAGTGGGAGAGCACCGCCGGTCAGCCCCTTCGACAAACACATGATGTCAGGCGTAATGCCCGCTTGCTCGCATGCAAACAGCGTTCCGGTGCGGCCCCAACCGGTCATCACTTCATCGGCGATGAACAGGACGCCATGCGCCGCGCATACCGCACGCATATCGGCGAGCACAGAAGCTGGATAAATTAGCATCCCGCCCGCACCGCAAATAAGTGGCTCGATGATTAGCGCTGCGGGCTTTTCGTCTGCACGGCAGGCAGCGTCAAGCGCATCGAGCGTGTTCTGCCCACTCATATCAGGAAACGGCAGCGTCCCCACGTCAAACAACAGCGGCGCATAGGCTTGGTTGTAGACCCCGCGCGCACCAACCGACATCGCACCAATCGTATCGCCGTGATAGCTGTGCTCCAGCACCAGAATGCGATGACGCGGCTCTTTGCGCGCGCGCCAATAGCCAAGCGCCATTTTGAGCGCGACCTCGACAGACGTCGAGCCGGAGTCGGAAAAGAAGCAATAGCGCAACGAATCAGGCGTAATTTCTATCAGAGAACGGGCAAGCATCTCAGCCGGTTCGTGTGTCCACCCCGCGAAAATGAGCTGATCGAGCTGCGTTGTCTGCTCGCGGATTGCTGCCATGATGCGCGGGTTCGCATGGCCATGCGTTGTCACCCACCAGGACGAGATCGCATCGATCCAGCGTTCTCCGTTCGCGCCGTGGAGCCATGCTCCTTCAGCACGCGCAACCACTGGAATCGTCTCTTCCAGCCCATGTTGCGTGAAGGCATGCCAAACCGGAGAACGGGTCATCGGAAATCTGCAATATCGAAATGACGCGCGAAGGCTGCCGCAAGCGCTTCCGGCTCCAGCGGATAAAGCCCCGGCAGCCGCCCGAGGCGACGCACGCCAGAGAGCCCCGGGATGATCGTCTCATTGTCATCGTGTGCATCGCCCACGAACGCGAGGCCATGAATGGGTACGCCGCGCACCTTCAAGCCCTCAATCGCGGCCAGGCTGTGGCTAATCGTGCCGAGCTGTGTCGTGCACACAAGAATGACGGGAATTTGCCACTGCGCGAACAGATCGGCGGTCAGCAGCATGCGTGAGAGCGGCACCAGTACACCACCGGCACCTTCAATAATGAGTGGATCGTTGAGCGGTGGTCGGAGTGTGGCAATATCAATCGTCACATTCTCGCGTGCCGCCGCAAGATGTGGTGATGCAGCAAGCGCGAGACGATACGCTTCGGGTAAAATATGTGTGGCAGGCACGCGGGAGAGCCGCCGCACCGTCTCGCTGTCAGTTTCGCCCTCTAGCCCAGCCTGAACTGGCTTCCAATACCGCGCATTCAATGCCCCCACGAGTGCCGCCGCGAACACCGTCTTGCCAATGCCGGTGCCGGTGCCGGTAATCACAAAACGGCTCACAGTGCCCGCTCCAATACACCAACCAACCCGTCCACATCGGCCGCCGTCGCGTTCAAAGTGAGCGAGATGCGCAACCGCGACGTGCCCTGTGGCACCGTTGGCGGGCGAATACCACGCACATCATAGCCCTCCGCCTGACACGCTGCTGCGGCCGCCATCGTTCGTGCGTTGTCGCCAAGGATAATCGGCTGAATATGCGTGCCTGACCGGGCAAGGCCAAGCCGCGCCTGAAATGCCTGGCCCGCGTGGGCAACCAGCGCTGCAAGCCGGAATTGGTGTTCAAGATTACCGGCCACCAACCTGAGTGCAGCACGCCCAACGGCCGCCATCACGGGCGATGGCGCCGTCGTAAAAATAAATCCGCGCGCACGATTGATCAGAAAATCGATCAGCGCCCCAGGCCCGCAGACCAAAGCCCCTTCGCATCCCAGCGCCTTGCCAAAGGTGTGCAGAGTAATGATATTGTCACGCCCCTCCAGTGCCTCTGCCAACCCAGCGCCTTGGCCCCCATAGACGCCCGTCGCGTGCGCCTCATCAATCACCAGCGTGGCATCGTGCGCATCTGCCAGCGCGGCAAGCTCCTCCAGCGGCGCCACATCGCCATCCATAGAATAGAGGCTCTCCACCGCAATCCACACCCGTCCTGTGCCGCCGTGTAGCCGATATATCGCGATGTTATCGGCCACGCTGCCAACATCATTGTGCGCTGTCTTGACGGTCTGCGCGCGGCTCCGATTGAGCCCTTCATGCACGCTTGCGTGAATGAGTTCGTCGTAAAGCACCAAATCTTCGCGCTGTGGAAGCGTTGAAAACAGCGCCAAATTAGCAATGAACCCGTTGGCGAAATACAGCGCGCGCTCCGCCCCAAACTGTGCAGCCGCCTCGGCCTCTAGAGCCTCATGCTCGGCGTGATTGCCACGCAGCAAGCGTGAGCCCCCTGCCCCAAGCGGCACACCGCGCGCCAAAGCGCCCTCCGCGGCTTCCCTCAACGAACTTGATTGCGCGAGGCCGAGGTAATCATTCGACGCAAAATCAATTCCAACGCGGGGCGCGAGAGTCCGCCGCCGCCCCTCGCTGGTCAGTCGTGCGAGGTGATCAACCTGAGCTGCGTAATCCGTCACGCAACGGCCTGATACAGCGCGTCGGCGCGGCCAGCCGCCGCATCCAACAATCGGCGTTCCAATGACTTGAGGCGAAGCGCAGCGGTGATCTTATCGCCAATCAAATCAGTGATATAGAAGGTATCCACGGCCCGCTCCCCGTATGTGGCGATGTGCGCGGAATGGATCGTCGCTTTGGATTCAAACAGTGCGAAGGCGAGCGCATTCAGCAAAGCAGGCCGATCATGCGCATTGACCTCGATCACCGTATACCGATTTGAAGCGGTGTTATCGATGAGCACATTTGGCGCAATTTCAAAGGCATCTGCGCGCAGCCGCGCATGTTGGCGCGTGGCGAGTCCAGCGCTCATCTGATGTCGGTTAATGAGCGCATCCTCAATCGCCCGCTCAATCCGCTTGAGGCGCTCAGGCTGATCGATGGGTGCACCGAACGCATCTTGCACCAGAAAATTGTCAAGCGCCATGCCGTCGCGCGTCGTGTGAATGCGCGCATCGATGATGCTACCGCCAGCCAGGTGAATCGCACCCGATGCGCGGTAGAACAGGCCAGCATGATCGCTCGCATACACCGTAACCAAGGTTGCACCGCGTTCTGGATAAACTTGTGCGCTTATCGAGAGCGGCTTGTCACCCGCATCCCCGATGTGCCGCGCGTTGCGCGCCAGAATGTCGTCGGGTTCAGCGATCCAATAGGATTCAGGTAGGCGTTTGACGAATGCGGTGAACGACGCATCGTCCCATTTGAGCGCGGCACGTAAGGTCGATTGCTTCGTTTCCACCCGCTCCAACCGACCACGTTGTTTGTGACCAAGGCGCAGAACCTCCTCAGCACCTTCAAACAAATCGGTAAGCAGTTGCCGTTTCCAACTGTTCCACACCCCCGGCCCCACCGCGCGAATATCGACAACGGTGAGTGCGAGCAGCAACCGCAACCGCTCAGGACTTTGTACGACCTCTGCAAAATCAAGTATCGTTTTGAAATCGGAGAGATCACGACGAAACGCGGTATCAGACATGAGGAGGTGGGTGCGCACCAGCCAGGCCACCGTCTCGGTCTCCGCCGGAGATAGCCCGAGGCGTGGACAGAGTTTCATCGCCACCTCAGCGCCCAGCACACTATGATCCCCGCCGCGACCTTTCGCAATGTCGTGGAGCAAAACCGACACATACAGGGCGCGGCGCGAGACGATCTGGCGCATAATCGCGCTCACAAGAGGGTGATCCTCTTTGAATGCGCCGTTTTCAATCTGTGACAGCAGACCGATAGCCCGGATTGAGTGCTCATCCACTGTGTAATGATGATACATGTCAAATTGCATTTGCGCGACAACACGGCCAAAATCTGGCACAAAACGACCAAATACGGTCGCGTCATTCATCCAACGCAGCACCGTTTCCGGATCGTTCCGGCTGGTGAGAAGCTGCATAAACAGCGCGTTGGCGCGTGGATTATTCCGCACCGTGGCGTCGATGAGCTTGGCATCACGATTAGCGGCGCGCATCGTTTGCGGGTGAATCTCAAGTTTATGCTGGTCAGCGAGGGCGAATATCTCGACCAAACGGACGGGGTCTTGCTGAAACCAATCATCCTTGGGCAGCGCCAACCGCCCACGATCCAGCACAAAGCCGCCGAGCGCTCGCGGCGTGCGGCGCAGCTTTCGAAAATCGCTGAACGTGAAGCGCGTGCCTTTCTTGGCAAAGCTGTCATCCAGATGCGCAAGGAACACGCCCGTCAAATCACCCACCAGCTTTGCCATCAGGAAATAATGCTTCATGAACCGCTCAACTGCTGACCGGCCAGGGCGATCATGGTAATTCATCCGCGCTGCGATCTCACGTTGCACATCGAACGTCACGCGTTCTTCCGGCCTGTTGGTAATAAGATGCAGGTGGCAGCGCACCGCCAGTAAAAAATTCTCAGCTTTTTGAAATTGTTGCAGTTCTGCCGCTGAGAACAGCCCACGTTCAGCCAATTCCTCAACCGAGTTCACCCGATGAATATATTTTCCGATCCAGAACAGGGTCTGCAAATCACGCAGCCCGCCCTTCCCTTCCTTCAAGTTTGGCTCCACGACATAACGACTTTCGCCCATACGTTTGTGCCGCGCGTTGCGTTCCGCAAGTTTTTCAGTGACGAATGCACGCGCAGTATCCGCCACAACTTCGCTGTCGAAGCGCATCGCGGCCTCATCATGAAGTGCCTGATCACCCCACACATATCGGGATTCGAGTAATGCCGTGCGAATGGTCAAATCACTCTTCGCCATCCGGATCATCTCATCGAGCGAGCGGCTTGAATGTCCAACCTTCAGCCCCAAATCCCAAAGCGTGTAGAGCATCGATTCGATGACCTGCTCCGTCCAAGCGGTCGGCTTATACGGCGTGAGGAACGCGACATCGACGTCTGAATGCGGCGCCATTTCCGCGCGACCATAGCCACCGACCGCCGCGAGTGTGAGCCGCTCGGAGGCCGTCGGGTTACTCAGCGGATAGAGGTGCTTGGTGGTAAAATCGAACACAAGGCGCAGGAGTTGATCGATCAAAAACGCGCCTGCATGCGCCGCCGCCCGGCCATCGGTCGGCTTGGCCTCTAATCGCCGCGCAATTTCAGCCCTCCCAGCTGCCAATGCGGGTTTGAGCACCTCAATCAATCCTTGGCGCTCGGCGGCGTTCTCATTCGCCCAAGTGGAGAGCGTCTCCCATAATGCGCGGCGGTCAATGAGCGCGCGTTGGTTCGCAGGCGGGCTAGACATTCACACCCTTGTCAGGCTCACACATACCAGAGCGCTGGAGCAGCAAGACGAGATCATGCACCGCTTTACTCAAGTACATAATCTCCGTTTCCCGGAGCTGATCAAGCTTTCGGTGGAGCATCTCAACTTCCAACTCCGCCTTCACGTTAATTTGATGATCGGTAGCAGCCGCTTGCCGGTCAATATCGGATTGCCGGTTCTGACTCATCATGATGAACGGGGCGGCATAAGCTGCTTGGAAGGAGAGCGCGAGGTTCAAAAGGATGAAGGGATAAGGATCCCAGCGCTGAATGTAGGCCGTCACATTCAGGAATATCCATAACATGAGGATGCACGACTGAATGATGATAAACGGCCACGATCCCATCGTGGAAGCCACTTTATCAGCAATTTTTTGCCCGGCAGTAAGCTCATTTCCGACTGGCGCGTCGAACATCTGCCGGAGATTTCGGCGGGCGCATCTAAGATCTTCCAGCAAAGCCTCCTCCGCCTCGTGCATCCCTTGCTGGATTTCTTCAATAGCAATCATATGGCCTCCCGATTGGTTGATGAGACCGTATCGCGCCTGCCGAACAAGCGCAAATTTTTAACGTTGAGGAGCTGATTCTTGCGCAGCATTAGCACGCTCATCCAGTTCAATCGCTGCTTGATTGAGCGCGTCAGCTTGGGCACGCGTCACTCCGCCTGCGCCGGGAGCATTCGGCGAAGGGCCGCAAGACATGAGGAGAGCGATGGTCGCAAGAGCTAAATAAGAGCGCAGCATGTACGTGTTATGCCCAAGGTCTAGCGCGGAGGCCAGCGCCGATCACAATCACGATCCAAGAAAATGGTACTGAAACGAAAAGGGCCGCTCCCGAAGGAACGGCCCTAAACGTTTCGCTTAACGCGGTTAAGTGATTACTTAGCCATGTTACCAGCAGTTGCGGCAGCGCCATCAACCATGTTGCCAGCAGTTGCGGCAGCGCCATCAACCATGTTACCAGCGGAGTTTGCGGCACCAGCAACCATGCTGCCAGCAGTGTTGGAAGCATCACCAACCATGTTACCAGCGGTATTGGTTGCATCGCTAACGATGTTTGCAGCGGCTGCGTTTGCATCAACAGCTGGTGTGCTGTTGCATGCGGCAAGGCCGAGTGCTGCTGTGAGAACGAGTGAGATTGCAATGGTCTTCTTCATGGTAGGATCCCTCCTGTTAAACCGTCAATGTGGCGGTCAGCGCGGAAAGGCAGAATACCCCCTCGGACCGGTGACGCAACTCCTAACGATTCGCTAACAGCTTGGCAATACCCCATTAACATGATGTGCAATCGATTTAGCACGAATGTTTTCGGTTGATCGCATATAAAGAATTGTTTATATGTTGATATATGACGTCACCAATTGAAACATTCCGCGCGCTCTCTGACCCTACCAGGCTCAGAATTGTGACACTTTTGCGGTCAATGGAGCTTTCCGTTGGAGAGCTCGCACAAGTCTTAGGTCAAAGCCAACCGCGTGTCTCGCGTCACGTAAAAATTTTATGTGATGCTGCGATTGCGGTGCGACGCAGAGAGGGAAGTTGGGTGTTTTTGGCCCCCGGAGACGCGATTCGCCTTGATCCGTTGTTTGCTGCAATCGATCATCTGAACGCGACGGATAGCGCAGATCACTGGACTCAGGCTGATTCGGCGCGCCTCGCCGCTGTTCGGGCCGACCGCGCGGCGTTCGCAGAAAAATATTTTGCCGAGCATGCACAGGATTGGGATGCTATGCGCTCGCTTCATGTGAGTGAAGACGCGGTAGAAGCGAAGATACTCGCTGCCGTGGGCACCGCTCAAGTGGGCAGACTGGTTGACATCGGAACAGGCACCGGCCGCATGATCGAACTTTTTGCGACCCGCGCAACA
This sequence comes from Sphingomonadales bacterium, assembly GCA_043782885.1. Classification (GTDB taxonomy): domain Bacteria; phylum Pseudomonadota; class Alphaproteobacteria; order Sphingomonadales; family Sphingomonadaceae; genus JAGWQR01. The sequence goes on from JAYVZY010000085.1 coordinate 8,017, forward strand.
CACTTGATCGGCATTGATCGCAGCCCAGAGATGTTGCGTCTCGCACGGGCTAAATTGGCCGAAACGAGCGCGCAGCAGATTGATCTGCGACAGGGCGATATTAACACGATCCCGCTGGAGACAGGGTGTGCAGACACCGTTATTCTCCACCAAGTTCTTCACTACCTCCCAGCCCCAGAGTCGGCCATTGTCGAGCTGGCGAGAATAACCGCCAGCGGCGGCATGCTGCTGGTTATCGATTTCGCGCCGCACGACCTCGAAGAATTGCGCGATAGGAATGCGCACGCGCGCCTGGGCTTTTCAGATGACCAAATCACGAGTTGGTTCGCTTCGGCGGGTCTGGAATGTGATCTGGCCGACGAATTGGCCGGCGATCCGCTCACCGTAAAAATCTGGCGGGGCATCAAGCGCCGCCCAATCAATAAGGCATCCGTATGACCCCCTCATTCTCACAACTCGAAGAAGCCCGCCGCGCGCTCGATGCGCCCCTTTACGCTGATTTGGCGGGAGATGCGGAAGTATCTTTCGAATTTTTCCCGCCGAACTCCGAGAAAATGGCGGAAACGCTGTGGGGCGCAATCGAGACGCTCGCGCCGCTGAGCCCGCGCTTTGTTTCGGTCACCTATGGCGCGGGCGGCTCTACACGCGAGCGCACGCACACAACCGTTGCACGGATTGTGCATGAGGCTGGCTTGCCCGCCGCCGCGCATCTCACCTGCGTCAATGCGACCAAGGCCGAGATTGCAGAAGTTGCGCACGCCTATTGGGAAGCGGGTGTGCGGCACATTGTCGCGCTGCGGGGCGATCCGGCACCGGGCGAGACTTTTGCGCCGCATCCGGAGGGCTACGCGGGGGCCGCCGACTTGGTCACCGGTCTGCATGCGCTGCATCCGTTTGAGATTTCCGTCGCCGCCTATCCAGAAACGCACCCGCAAGCGCTGAGTGCTCAGTCTGACCTTGATAACCTCAAGCGTAAGCTCGATGCCGGAGCTACGCGCGCGATCACGCAGTTTTTCTTCGCACCCGAAACGTATTTCCGCTTCCGCGACCGTGCTGCGGCGGCGGGCATTCATAGCGAGATCGTGCCGGGCATTCTCCCAGTGTCGAATGTCGCGCAAGCGCGTAAATTTGCGGCGATGTGCGGCGCGGAGATTCCGGCGTGGATGGATCGGCTTTTTGAGGGGCTAGATGCCCACCCCGGCGCGCGGCAACTGGTCGCGGCAACCGTGGCGGCAGAAATGTCACGCCGGCTTTATGCCGGTGGCGTGCGGCACTTCCATTTTTACACGTTGAACCGCGCGGAATTGAGCTATGCGATCTGCCATCTGCTTGGCCTGCGTGGAAAGACGGGAGTCGTGACATGACAGCACGCCAACGCCTGCTCACCGAAGCCCAAAAGCGCATTCTGATGACGGATGGTGCGTTCGGCACAGAGATTCAGAATTACAAGCTGTCTGAAGCCGATTATGCGGGCACGCTGAGCCTATCGAAGGATCAGAAGGGCAATAATGACATCCTTGCTTTGTCGCGGCCTTCAGTGCTGGAGGAGATCACCCGCGCCTATCTGAACGCGGGATCAGACATTGTGTCCACCAACACTTTCTCCGCCAACAGCATCAGCCAAGCGGATTATGCCGCCGAGCATCTGGTGCGCGAGATTAACGTGGCGTCCGCGCAATTGGCACGACGCGAGGCGGATGCGGCACAGGCCAAAGATGGCCGGCCGCGCTTTGTAGCGGGTGCGATTGGCCCGACGAACAAGACGCTCTCGCTCTCGCCTGACGTGAACGACCCCGGATTCCGCGAGATCGACTTTGATTACCTCAAAAATGTGTATCGCGAGCAGGTTGATGCGCTGATTGAAGGCGGGGTGGACTTTATCCTGATCGAAACCGTGTTTGACACGCTGAACGCCAAGGCGGGCATTATGGCGGTGTTAGAAGCGCAAGACGCGCTCGGCCGCGACGTCCCAATCATGCTCTCCATGACGCTGACTGACCTCTCAGGCCGCAACCTCTCGGGCCATACGGTGGAGGCGTTCTGGCACGCCGTGCGCCACGCCAAGCCGATCACCATCGGCCTAAATTGCAGCTTCGGCGCGGAACAGCTCCGCCCGCATGTGAAGGTGCTGAGTGGCATTGCCGATACGCTGATTATGATTTACCCCAATGCTGGTCTGCCGAATGATCTGGGTGAGTATGACGAACTGCCGCCCACCACGGCGGGCCTCGTGCATGAATGGGCGGCGGCGGGGCAGGTCAACGTGCTCGGCGGCTGCTGCGGATCAACGCCCGCGCATATCAAAGCGATTGCTGATGCCGTGAAAGGGCTGCCCGCGCGCGCTGTGC
>JAYVZY010000086.1:0-8998 GCA_043782885.1 Sphingomonadales bacterium
CACAAGGGGGTTCAGCAGGACGGCGTGTTCTGATAGATGGCACTCATGACTTCTCAAATCCCCCCCTCCGCCCGCCTTTACCTCCGCCCGACTGCGTTCATCGATGCGCCGTTTGGCTATGATGGCCAGTATCACCGCCTCGCTGGCGGGCTGTGTTTCTTCTCGGCTTATGAGGTGATCGCGGTTGAGGGCGGGCGGCGCGTCGGTCAGCAGCTTATCCCGATCAGCGCGCTTGAGGGCTTCCTCGGCACCCTCGCGCCCGCGCAAGCAGACGCCGCCCGCGCCATCATCGCCCGCATCACCGCGCCACGTGCGCCGCTCCAGCTCGGCGCGCGAACAATACGCCTCGATCAGCCGCAGGTGATGGCGATCCTTAACATGACGCCCGACAGCTTCTCCGATGGCGGCAAGCATCTCGATGACCCCGAGGCGGCGGCGGACGCAGGCGTCAGCATGGCGGCGGCGGGCGCGGCGCTGATTGATGTCGGCGGTGAAAGCACGCGCCCTAGTGCGGCCGCCGTTTGGGCGCAGGATGAGATCGCGCGCACTGTGCCCGTCATCGAGCGGCTCGCGCGCGCAGGCACGGCGGTGAGCATCGACACGCGGCAGGCTGAGGTGATGACGGCGGCGCTGGCGGCAGGCGCGCATCTGGTCAATGATGTTTCCGCGCTACTGCATGACGCATCCGCGCTGGATGTGGTGGCGAAGGCGGGCTGCCCCGTGGTGCTGATGCACTCGCCCGATGCGGCAAAGTCACTGCATGGGGATGGCAAAACGGGCGGTGATCCGTTGCTGACGGTCTATGATTGGCTGGAAGCGCGGGTGGCGGCGGTGGTCGCGGGCGGCGTGGCGCGCGGCAACATCATCGTCGATCCCGGCATCGGCTTCGGCAAGAGCGTAACCGACAACCTCGCGCTCATCAACGGGCTATCGCTGTTCCACGGCCTCGGTTGCCCCATCCTTCTGGGCGCGAGCCGCAAACGGATCATCGGTGCGCTGAGCAATGAGGCGCCAGTGGAGGGCCGCCTCGGTGGATCGCTCGCGCTGGCATTGGCGGGCGCAGCGCAAGGGGTGCAATTGCTGCGGGTGCACGATGTCGGGGAGAGCGTGCAGGCGCTGCGCATCTGGCGGGGCTTGCGCGATGCAGCGCTGACACCGCTCAGCTAGTCGCCACCTTCGCCCGCGCCCAAAGCGCTTCCATCTCATCGAGCGAGAGCGCGGAAAACCCCGCCCCCGCCTCGCGTTCCATCGCCGCAAAGCGCCGCTCAAATTTGGCATTCGCGGCGCGCAAGGCAGCTTCGGGCTCCACGCGCATGTGCCGCGCCCAATTAACGACCGAGAACAGCAGATCGCCGAATTCCTCCGCGCGCTCATCTGGTGTGGTGGCCGCTTCTATTTCAGCGATTTCTTCAGCGATTTTAGCCTTTGGCCCATCGGCATCGGGCCAATCGAAGCCGGTGCGTGCGGCGCGCTTCTGGAGCTTTTCAGCACGAGCCAGCGCGGGCAGCGCAAGCGCAACGCCGGAGAGGGCGCCACCCGCCTTTTCGTTCCGCTCCACAGCCTTAAGCGCCTCCCAATCGGGGCGTTCAGTGGCATCACCAAATATGTGCGGATGGCGGCGTTCCATCTTGTCGCAGATCGCCGTGATGACATCATTGACATCGAACGCGCCTGCCTCCTCTGCCATGCGGGCGTGGAACGCAACCTGGAACAGCAAATCGCCCAACTCATCCTTAAGCGCTGCCATGTCGTTGTGCGCAATGGCATCAGCAACTTCATACGCCTCTTCAATCGTATAGGGCGCGATGGTGGCGAAGCTCTGGGCCACGTCCCATTCGCAGCCCCCAACCGGAGCGCGGAGTTGAGCCATGATTGCGGTGAGGCGGGTTAGGTCAGCGCTATTGCCCATAGCCACTTTCACCCGCGAGGCGCACCGCCTCACGGGCCGCTGCAATAAGTGCACCAGCTTTAATTTCGCACTCGCGCTGCTCGTAGTCGGGGTTGGAGTCCGCCACGATCCCTGCGCCAGCCTGCATATGCATTACGCCGTCTTTCACGACGGCGGTGCGCAGCACGATACACGAGTCCATACTGCCATCGGGCGAGAAATAGCCCACACCACCGGCATAGGCCCCACGCGTTTCAGGTTCCAGTTCGGCGATTATTTCGCACGCCCGCACCTTTGGCGCACCAGAAACGGTGCCAGCGGGGAAGCCCGCGAACAGCGCATCGAGCGCGTCTTTGCCCTTCGCCAACCGGCCAACGACGTTGGACACGATGTGCATGACGTGACTATAAAACTCGACGCCATAGCTGTCGGTAACGCGCACGCTGCCCGCCTCCGCCGCGCGGCCAACGTCGTTCCGGCCGAGATCGAGCAGCATCAGGTGTTCCGCGCGTTCTTTAGGGTCGGCGAGCAGGCTGGCCTTGTTATCTGCATCCTCAAGCGTGGTCTTACCGCGTGGCCTAGTACCCGCGATGGGGCGAATAGTGATCTCATCATCGCGCATCCGCACCAAAATTTCGGGCGAAGAGCCGATGATCGCGAACCCCGGCATATCGAGGTGGAACAGGAACGGCGACGGGTTAATCCGCCGCAGCGCACGGTACAGGTTGAACGGGGGCAGAGTGAACGGGAGCGTGAAGCGTTGCGCAAGCACGACCTGAAAGATGTCGCCCGCCGCAATATACTGGCGCGCACGCTCAACCATTGTTGCATATTTTCCGGGCGGGAGAATGGGGGTTGGATCGGGGAGGACACACTCGGCACCGCCCTGCCCCACCCGCGCAACGGGCTGATGGAGCTTCGCCAAGACACCCTCAATCCGCTCGACCGCACGATCAACGCCCAGCTCAGCTGCGCTATCTGACGGCCAAACGGGAGCTGCGAGATAGAGCACATCCGCCAACCGATCAAACACCAGCACCACCGTAGGGCGCACGAACATCATATCTGGCAGGCCGATAGGGTTGGCGGGTGGGCGCGGAAGTCGCTCGACAAGGCCGATAGTCTCATAAGCAAAATAGCCAACGAGGCAGGCTAGAACCCCAGGCAGGCCGGTTGGCACGTCAATCCGGCACCCGTCTACGAGCGCGCGTAACTCCGCCAGCGCACCACCGGCAAGGGGTATGAAGCCCGCGCGATCGGTCTCCCACACGCGATTAACCTCTGCTTGATCACCCTGTGCGCGGAACACCACATCGGGTGCCAAACCCAGCAGCGAATAGCGCCCGCGCACCGCACCACCTTCAACTGATTCCAGCAGGAAATCTCCCCTGCCCTCAACGATCAGTTTAAGCGCGGCGGAAACGGGTGTTTCGGTATCAGCAATCTCTCGTCGCCAGACGATGGCGGGCTTTCCAGCCTTCAAAACGTCTAGGGCGGCAGCATCACGCTCAATCATGCTGTCCCGCTCACTGACCCTGATTGCCCATCAGAGCGACATTGAGCGCCCGGATATTCGCCGGATATTTGGCCGCGCCAACTTTGCCCTGCGCCGCAAGCGCAAACTGCGCAATGATCTCGGGCCCATAGGCGCGACCGTAACCCTGCTGCACCTGATCGACAAGCTGTGGTGCCTTCCCCAGATCACCAGGTATTTTCTTATCGAGCCAGATGACATACCAGCCATTGTGTTGCGCAAACTCAACGAGCCGGGCATGGTGCGGGGCAACGTTGAACATCTCACGCACGGGCGGCGGTGCTGGCTGTCCCGTTTTCTGAAGCTGCTGCTGCACTTGCAGTTGCGACGCCGCCAATTTCTCGACAGGCGGCAGGTGCAAGCCCGTTTCACTGAGCGCCTGCTCCAGCGATGTGCCTTTGTTCACCTTCGCCAGAACGTCGCCGGCAACGACGCGCGCCGCCTTTGCCGCCGCATCGGTTTGCGCATCGCGCGCAACCTGATCATGAATTTTCGCCAACGCAATCGGCCCGGCGGGCGATATGGCACGAACGTGGTAGAGCGCAAATTGATCCTTGGTTGCGCCATACCCGACAATCAATGGCTCGCTGGAAGGCTTGGTATCGGGCTTGAACGCGTCTTTCAGCAGGGGCGCCATATCAGGTGTGGGGCGATAGTTTGGATCATCAGCAGCCCCACCGCTCGCCACGATCGACGGCGTCGTATTGATTTGGGCACCCTCGGCCTTCGCCAATTCTTCGAAGCGCGCACCAGCACTGGCTTTATCGGACAATTTGTTCTGGAAGTTTACGAAGAGCTCTTCAATTTTGCCGGCGGACAGCGTCTTGATAATACCGTCACGCGCCTCGTTGAGCGATTTTCCGCCGTCGTGCGTTACACTGTCCACCTTGACAATATACCAGCCAAGCGCCGATTTAGTGAGTGGCGCAGTTTGGCCGCGATCCGTCTTAAAAACGGCCTCTGCAACGTCCGGTGCCGCAGCGTTGGCATAAGTAGCCTTGTCTTGCGACGCGAGCGTGATCGCTTCAAAACCAGCAGATTTCGCAGCGGACGCTACCGATGTCCCCGCCTTTACCGTCTCATATGCGGCGCGCGCCTTCGCTTCATCGGGAATGATGAGTTGGGTGAGGGTGCGTAAGTCCTTTGCGGCATATTTCGCCTTGTCCTTGGCATAGGCGGCGGCGATTTCAGCGTCGCTCGGCTTTGCAGCGTCCGCAAACTTATCTTTCGAAAAGACTGCATACTCAATCACGCGGCGCTCGGGCAGCGCGTAAAGCGATTGATGGCGCGCATAAAACGCGTTGATGTCGGAGTCGGCTACGTTCGGCGCCTTGGTGATCGCCGCCGCCGGAATAGCGGCGACTTGCCCCTCACGAACCTCCATCAACAGCGCCGCATAGGCACTCGCCAAACCACGCGGCATGACGGCCGCACCGGCAATCGGCACCGTCAACTGATGCTTCATCTCTTCGCGCGCGAAGTCTGCGCGAAACTGCTGTTCGGTCAGGTTCTGGCGCCCGAGCAGTTCAATCATTTTGGCGTGATCAAACTTGCCATCAATGCCGTAAAATGCCTGGATTTCCGAAATCTGCGCATCAACCGCGCGCTTGCTCACCTTCATTCCTTGCGTTTCGCCAAACGCGACCATCGCGCGATCACTCACAACCTCATCCACAATCTTCCCGACGATCCCTTCCGACACGAGCGCCTGCATCGTCAGCGTCGGTTGCTTTTCGCGCTGACGGGTAAGGAAATTTTGGGCGATTTGCGCAATTTCGCTCTTTTCAATCGTAGTGCCGTTCACCTTGGCAACCGCCTCACCATTGGCCGAAAGCAAACTGCCCACGTTCCCAAGCCCGCCTTGCGTGCCAACGCCGGTCGCGACCATCGCGAGCAACACCAGCCCGAGAAAGACGAAAACAAATTTTGAGCCGTGCTTGCCGCGAAAGAATGAGAGCATAAGGGTTCCCGTGATTGATTGCGCCTGCCATAAGCGGGCTTGTCGTTTCGTTCAAGCGGGGCGTATCAACGAACACAAGGGGAAGTCATGACTTTACGTAAACTCGTCGCAGGCAATTGGAAGATGAACGGGAGCCATGCGCAACTGGCAGAGCTGGATGCGATCGCCGCCGCCGCTGCGGCGCACGCGGGACTAGACGTCGCGATTTGCCCACCGTTCACGTTGATTGGGCCCGCAGCCGCACGCGCGCCAGCGCTGATGATCGGCGCGCAGGATTGCCATTTTGAACCCAAGGGCGCGCACACGGGCTGCGTTTCAGCGGCGATGCTGAACGAAGCGGGTGCGCGGCTTGCCATTGTCGGCCATAGCGAACGTCGCACCGACAACCATGAAACCGACGCAGAAATCCGCGCCAAAGCCGAAGCGGTGATCGCCGCAGAAATGATCGCCATTGTCTGCGTCGGAGAAACCGAAGCGCAGCGTGATGAGGGCAGCGCTTTGGCCGTCGTCGAGCGCCAACTCGCTGGATCAACGCCAGCGACCGGCACGCCTGAGACGCTCGTGATCGCCTATGAGCCCGTCTGGGCGATCGGCACTGGGCGCGTGCCCTCAACATCAGACGTCGCCGAGATGCACGCCAGCATCCGTGCGACGCTGAGCGTGTTGCTGGGGAGCGCGGGAGCAGGCGTGCGCATTCTTTATGGTGGCTCGGTCAAGCCAAGCAACGCGGCTGAGTTGCTCCATATCCCTGATGTTGACGGCGCACTCGTTGGCGGCGCGAGCCTGAATGCGGCTGACTTCGTGCCGATTATTATGGGAGCAGCGGGCTAAATCGCTTTGATGATGAGCGCGTGGATGCGCGTTTTCATCAGGTCACCGAGCGCATCATACACCAAGCGCTGCCGCGCAACGCGGCTCAGGGTATCAAACGCCGCCGACTCAATCTCAACGGTGAAATGCGATTCGCCTGATCCATCGTGGCCGGCATGGCCGCGATGGCTTTCGCTATCGTCGGCGATCACCAGCTGGGTCGGGGCCAGTGCGCGGGTCAGGCGCGCCTTCATTTCTGTCGCAACGGGGCCATGTGTCTCTGAGGTCATGTGATGGCACTAGCTTGAAAATATCTGCATGAACAGTATTTGTGCGTCATGCCTGCTGATCGTCCGCATTCTCGCTTCCACGGCCGCGTGCCGAATGCCGAACATGTGTGTGCGCATGCCGGATGCACTGATGCGGGCGAATTCCGCGCACCCGCTGAAATGGGCAGATCAGGCGATGGCCCGCCGCGTTACCGCTATTTGTGCCTCGATCATATTCGCGAGTTTAATGCGCGCTACGATTATTTTGCGGGCATGGACGCGCACGAAATCGAGGCCGCCCAGCGCCCGTTTGGCGGGTGGGAGCGCGAGACACGAGCGTTTGCCTTTGGTGGCGCAGATCGCCCTCCCGCTTGGGCAGATTTTCATGACCCACTCGACGCAATCTCCGCGCGGTTCAAGGCGCGACTCAAAGCGCGTGCCGACGGTAAGCACCTCACCGCCGACGACCGCACGGCGCTCAAAACGCTGGGCCTAGACCCAGACGCCGACCGCCGCGCATTGCGCACTGCTTACACCCAACTGGCGCGGCAATATCATCCGGATCACAATGGCGGTGATCGGCGGACTGAGGCCAAGTTGCAAAAGGTGATGGCCGCATATGCCCACTTGCGAAAGTCAGACCTGTTCTCCACATAGGGGCATCACAAAGTGTCAGGAGTTCGCGATGAGTCTTTCAATGTATCAAGCCAGTGTTCCCGTTTGCATCCATGCGCTCACCGCGCTGCAAGGTGTACTGGAAAAGGGCAAAGCACATGCCGCCGCGAAGGGCACAGATGAGGCGAATTATCTCGCTATGCGGCAGGCGCCGGACATGCTCCCGTTGGTCACCCAAGTGCGGATAGCGTGCGATATTGCCAAGCGCGGCGCGTCGCGGCTCGCGGGGGTGGAGGCGCCAGCGCATCAAGACATTGAGACGAGCTTTGATGAGCTGAAGGCGCGCTGCCAATCAGTCATCGATTATCTCAAAACCTTCAAGCCCGAGCAGATTGATGGCACCGAGGACAAGGATATTGTGTTGCAGACCCCAGTCGGCGATTTCCCGTTCAAGGGGCAGGGTTTTGTGTTTGGCTTCATCCTCGCCAACGTCCATTTCCATAGCACGATGACGTATGCCCTGCTGCGCGGTGCGGGTGTCGAGCTTGGTAAGGGCGATTATCTCGGGCGGAGTTAGGTTGCGTTAAACGAGATCCAGAGCGCCGCGCTCGCCAGCGCCGAATCGTGCTAAACGAGCAACCCTTTGCCCGCCCAGCGCCGCGCCAAATAATATTGCAGCGCACAGATCAACACGATGAACCCGACGAAGCCAATCGCGCCCGGATCCCATGAGTTGGCTCCGACGCGCGCGATGAAGGCGTGCCCGAACTGAATCGCCACCGCGATGAGGCTGATGAGTGAGGCGAGCGCCGCCCAGCCCCTTTTTAGCGCGATGCCAAGTGCTCCAATGAAGCCGGTGATTGTCCCCACTCCATACACACCCCATTCCCAGCTCCGCATCCCCGCATACATCGCGCTTTGCGACGCGGGCAGCTTGGCCAAATCGGCTGGGGTTTGGGCAAAATCATGCACAAATGCGTAAATGCCCAAGAGGTTCCAGAGTATGAGCACGATGCCTACAATCAGAACCGTTTTTGCCTTATCCATCGCTCTCTCCTTTATCTGGGGCCATTGTTTTGGGATTACTATTTCGGCGCAACAAGCCCAAAAAACGCGCCTTGTGGATCAATACCGTTGATGACCCACTGGCCGCCGGGTACTTCTTGTGGCCCCATGATAACCGTGCCACCGCCCGCTTCAACCCGCGCCTTGGCAGCATTAATGTCTGCAACGTTCAGATAGAACACCCACATCGGCTGCGGCACCTGCGGGTTGGTCATCACCCCGCCTGAGGGCCTACCGTTTATGCTGAACAAATGATATTTACCCATCGGGCCCATATCCAGCGGCTCATCGCGCGTCCAGCCAAAATGCTGGGTATAGAACGCCGTCGCGGCCTCGCCATCACTCGTGTGGAGATCATTCCAGCCGCATTGGCCAAGCTCGGTACCAAACGACGTAAACGCGCCGCCATGATTGGGCGTCATGACATAAAAGGCCGCGCCCTGCGGATCACTCACCATCGACATGCGGCCGATATTCGCGATCGTCATCGACGGCATCCGCACCTGACCGCCCGCCGCGACGACGGCATTCACCGCATCCGTAACTTCATCGACCCCGAGATAGGCGACCCACGTTGGGGGCATACCCATTTTTGCGGCCTTCTCGGGAATTTCCATCATGCCGCCAAGCACGACGTTGCCACGCGCCCACATGCGATAATCAAGTTCGGGGTTCACCGAGGGGATGATCGAATAACCGACCACATCAGCATAAAACGTCTGCGCTGCGTCAGGATCGTTCGTCAGAAGCTCATACCAAATAAAATCACTTGCCGTCATGTATAGCCCCTATGCTTTCTTCTCAAAGATCGTTTCAAAACCGCTGTAAATCATGCGCTTTCCATCGAAAATAGTGTT
>JAYVZY010000087.1:0-3025 GCA_043782885.1 Sphingomonadales bacterium
CTGGACTGCGGCTCAACCGCCCATTGGGCCAGCGCAGAGAGATAGGCACCCGCGCCATAGAGCAGCGCCAGCAACCGCCATCCCAGCACCGCCTCTACCTGCCGCCCGCAAAAAAGCAGCATGATCATGTTGAAGAACAGATGAACGAGGCCCGAATGCAGCAAAGTTGCCGTCAACGGAGTCAGCCAAACGGGCACGGCATGGAGCATATGAAAGCTGCCGCCGATCCGCGCGGGGATGAAACCCGCCCAGCTGTCAATCCCTGGGTATTGGCCGGAGAGCGTCGCAACGAGCCAGGCCAACGCCGTGACGGCGGCAACGGCGTCCGTCAGGCAAAATGACTTAGTCACGTCTCAGATAAACTCAATTTTCGATACCAGAAAATAACGATCTCCAGCAGGCACCGTCACCTCAATCTCATCATCCACGCGACGTCCGATCAACGCGCGGCCGAGCGGCGAATTATACGAGATTTTACCGGTTTTCGCATTTGCTTCCGGCTGGCCGACAATCTGATAGGTCACGGGCTTGTCAGCATCATCGAGCAAAGTCACCGTCGCTCCGAACACAATCTTATCCCCCGAGAGCGACTTTGGATCAATCACCATCGCGCGGCTCATTTTGTCTTCAAGATCGCCGATCGTCGCTTCAACCTGGCCCTGACGCTCTTTCGCCGCGTGATATTCTGCGTTCTCCGACAAATCACCATGCGCACGCGCTTCTTCGATGGCTTCGACGATCAGCGGGCGCTCGATCTTCAGCGCGTGGAGCTGCTCCACAATCATCTTATATCCTTCGGCGAGCATTGGTAGTTTCTCAGTTGACGCCATCGTCATGTCCTTATGTAAAAATCAGTGTCAGACCGCCCCTCCCGAGGGCAGCCGATTATCGCGCAATCATCTGGGAGAGTGTGCTTTATGAATGATAAGATTGCAACGTCCGCACTTCAAGGGGGTGAGCCTTAAGAGCGGCAATTGCTTCCGCCGCCGCGACCGATGCCGAGGCCGTCGTATAACTCGGCACCTTGCTCATCAGTGCCGAACGGCGAATGCTCTCGGAGTCCTTCAGCGATTGCCAGCCCTCCGTGGTGTTGAAGATCAGCTGCACGCTGCCATCCTTGATATGATCGACAATATGCGGGCGCCCCTGAGCCACCTTGTTTACGCGGCGCACGCTGATGCCCTCACGCTCCAGATAATCCGCTGTGCCGCCAGTTGCGGTGATGTCAAAGCCTAGATCGCTGAGGATTCTAACGCCCGGCAACACCACCGCCTTGTCGCTATCCTTCACCGAGACGAACAGCGTGCCCTTTTGCGGCAGCACCGTGCCCGCCCCAAGCTGTGCCTTGGCGAATGCGGTCGCAAAGTCGGCATCAATGCCCATCACCTCCCCCGTCGACTTCATTTCAGGCGAGAGCACCGGATCAACCCCCGCGAACCGCGCGAACGGGAAGACCGCCTCTTTCACCGCGATGTATGGGATGTCCAGGTTGATTTTCGGCAGGTTCGCGAGCTTCTCGCCCGCCATCACCCGCGCTGCAATCTTGGCTATCGGCGCGCCAATCGCCTTCGCGACAAACGGCACCGTCCGGCTGGCACGCGGATTCACCTCGATCAGATAGACCTCATTATCCTTCACCGCGAACTGCACATTCATGAGGCCCACGACCTTGAGCGCGCGCGCCAATGCATCCGCTTGCCGGCCAATCTCCGCGATAATGTCCGCACTCAGGCTATACGGCGGTAGCGAGCAGGCGCTATCACCCGAGTGAACCCCAGCCTCCTCGATATGCTGCATAATGCCCGCGATCACGACATCAGTGCCGTCGCACAGCGCATCAACATCACACTCAATCGCATCGCGCAAATAACTGTCGATCAACACGGGGGACGTGCCAGACACGATCACCGCGGTCTGGATGTAATTCTCCAGCTGTGCTTGCGTATCCACAATCTCCATCGCGCGGCCACCGAGCACATAGCTGGGCCGCATCAGCACCGGATAGCCGATCCGATCAGCCACCGCGATCGCCTCATCACGCGAGCGCGCAATGCCATTTTCAGGCTGTTTTAGGACGAGCTTATCCACCAATTTGGCAAACCGCTCGCGATCTTCCGCCAGATCAATCGCATCTGGCGAGGTGCCGAGAATGGGGATGCCCGCATCTTCCAGCGCCTGCGCAAGCTTCAACGGCGTCTGCCCGCCGAACTGAACGATGACGCCTTTCAGCGTGCCATTCTGCTGTTCAGTATGCAAAATTTCGAGCACATCCTCCGCCGTCAAAGGCTCAAAATACAGCCGATCCGAGGTGTCATAATCGGTCGAAACCGTCTCGGGATTGCAGTTGACCATGATCGTCTCGAAGCCCGCATCGCCCAACGCAAAGCACGCGTGGCAGCAGCAATAATCGAGCTCGATGCCCTGCCCAATCCGGTTCGGCCCGCCGCCGAGGATGACGATTTTCTCACGCGCAGTGGGTGCGCTCTCGCACTCGGGTTCCCCAAACATAGACGCTTCGTACGTCGAATACATATACGGCGTTTTCGCCTCAAACTCCGCCGCGCAGGTGTCGATCCGCTTGAACACGGGGCGCACGCCCAGTTTATGCCGCAGCTTGCGCACCTCCATTTCAGTCACGCCGCCGGTCATCGCTGTCAGCGCATCGTGCACGATGCCCCCCGCCGAGGCCTGCGCACGCGCCATGCCCTTGGGCACATGCGCCGACCGCAGCGCGAGCGTGGCCAGCCGTTTGTCAGAAAAACCGAGCGACTTGAGCCGCCGCATCCCCGTTGCATTGCGCGGCAGGCCATCGGCTTCCACTTCGCGCTCTGCCGCAATAATCGCTTCTAACTGATTGAGAAACCATGGATCAAATTTCGCGATGCTGTGAATTTCCGCAACCGACATCCCCTCACGCAACGCCTGCGCCGCGATGAGCAGCCGCTCCGGCGTCGCTCGCGCCAGCTCGCCACGCAACACCTCATGCGACGCGCCCTTGAACGCCTCAACCTCATCAAGCCCCGTC
>JAYVZY010000088.1:0-4715 GCA_043782885.1 Sphingomonadales bacterium
GAGCTGCCACGGTGCCACCGCCAATCGAATTTCAGCATAACCGGGGCAGGGTATGGTGTAGAAACGATCCGGGCTTATCACTTCCACGACGTGCCCCTCGGCGCGGAGCATCTTCACCATCTGCTGGAGAGTGCGCACGACACCGTTGACCTGCGGCACCCAAGCATCGGTGACGAGCGCAATCTTCATGTGGTTGCGAGCACTAAATCGGCGACAGCCGCAGCTCCTAAGCGAGTCCGTTCCGCCCAATCTAGGATTTCCATACGGCCGTCAAAATGTTCCACGAGCGCAGTGCAGCTTTCAACCCAATCACCATCATTATAATAGGTGATTCCACCGTATTGGCGGATTTCGGCAGAATGGATGTGGCCACAGACGATGCCGTCCACACCGCGCTCCAGCGCAGCATGGGCGACCACATCCTCATAACGCGACACATATTCCACGGCGTTTTTCACCTTCTTCTTAAGATAAGCAGAAAGCGACCAATAAGGCAATTTGAACTTTCGACGCACTGTGTTGAACGTAATGTTCATGTGGAGCAACGCAGCGTAGGCATAGTCTCCCAGAAACGCCAGCCATCGGGCATAGAGCACCACGCCATCAAATTTGTCGCCGTGCAACACGAGCAGACGGCGGCCATCGGCAGTCTCATGGATAACTTCATAAGCCAGCTCAATGCCGCCGAAATGCAGCCCGGTATAATCTCTGAACACCTCATCGTGGTTGCCAGGCACGTAAATAACGCGGGTGCCTTGTTTGGCTATCTTTAGGAAACGACGAATGACATCATTGTGACGCGGCGGCCAATACCAGCCACGCTTCAAACGCCAACCGTCGATAATGTCTCCCACCAGATAGAGGGTCTCGCACTCAATAGACTTGAGAAAGTCCACAAGCAGGTCGGCATTGCACCCTGCTGTTCCAAGGTGCACATCTGATATCCATACCGTACGGAGCTTTATCTTCGCCCGCTTGGGTGCAGCGCCGTGGTCTTCGTCCGGCTCTTCGAACCAATCCGGAAGCTGTGGATAAGAACCGGAGTCGACCCAAGGAGAACGCTTAGGCACTTCTCCCTGCTTGTCTTTTTTGAGTATCATCGTTTGATAAACCCCCTATATCACGGCGTTATTATACCGGATCGGGATGGCAATTTTATGTCACGCAGATGATAAATTTATGACATGTCGAAGCATGAGATCCGCTGCCGCGATTAAGTCGCAAAAGTGCCGTTCTACTGCTGAGACATTCACTTTGAGGATACCATTGTATCATATTGTAAAAACGTTATGATCACGGAATGGGACTGGGGGGCATCGCATTACTGACCGAGAGACAGCGGGTTTGCCTGCGGATGGTCTATGGGCATATGTCGAGCAAAGACATCGCACGCGAACTAAAAATCTCGCCGCATACCGTAGATCAACGGCTTCGGTTCGCGATACGGCATTTGGGCGTCACGACGCGGATTGAGGCGGCAAAAATATTGGCTGCACATGAGGGTTTAACGCCGTATCAGTCGGCAATATATCAACCATCGGATATTGCTGTATTGGCTCAATCAGCTGAGGCAGATGATGCACTTGAGTGCGGGGAACAGTCATCGATCCTAACTGAAAAAATTGTGAGTAGAGTGGAACCGAGTTCGTTCCCAGTGTCTCTCTCTTCATCGCTTCAGCAGAATTGGTGGCCGTTCCCTTTAAGAGATGGGGAGCAAAACGAACTAAGCTATTTCAGGCGCTTGGGTTGGATCATCGCGATTGCGATTGGGGCATCACTTGCATTTGGTATGATTTTAGCCGGAATGGACGCTCTTTCTCACCTTATCTGAGTGCAAACTGATACTGAAGACCAACCATCCCCATTGACTGGCCGCCGCGTGGCGGCTCGAGAGGAAATGATATGCTAAGTGTTCGTCGTCAAGCCGCGCAAGAAGTTGCTGATCGTCTCATCGCTGCTGAAAACGCTATTGATATTGCGCTACAACGTACTGCGGAACTCACCGGCGCAATGCCGTCTGCGCGCGGCAAAGCAAATCTCGCTGCCGAGGTTGGTCAGGAAGCGCTGGAGCGTGCTGCTGGCACTTTCGCGGTTCTGGTTCAAGCGCGCCGAGAGATTGTTGAAACGCACAAGCATTTGGCGCAAACGCAGCAACGTATTGGTCTCGCTGCATATGCTATGGGCGGTGGCATGGACAAATCAAACGCCAAGGCCGAAGTTGAGCCTGTCGTTAGGATTGCTGCGTAAGTTACACTCGTTTATTATCGGTCGTATGTCTTGACCGAATTATGATATGGTTCGGTTAAGATATGCTCTTGGTGGTTATTTTTTATTTTACACTGATGTGCACCTGTTATTATGTCTATCTGCGAGGCGGGTATACCGAGAAAGTGACGATGACAGTCTTGTTGGTGGGCTCGTTGTTGAGCGCAGCCGCGGTTATTTATTTTGACGACCACTGGGCACGCGCAGGGCACTATGTGCTTCTGATTGATTGTGTCGCCCTTTTTATACTTGTCAGCATCGCGCTAAAGAGTAAGCGATTTTGGCCGATGTGGGTGGCGGGGTTCCAACTCCCTGGCGTTGTCACCCATATTGCGACACTTGTTGACCCACACATCGTCCCAAAATCCTATGCAATCGCACAAGGTCTGTGGATTTATCCGATGATGATCGTTCTCATTGTTGGCACGCGCGCGCGCGTACAATGGAACAGACGCTTCCCAAACAACAAATTGCCGAGATGATAGATCATTTGGGCATAGCTTTGTGAATACGTGCGAGTGTCGTAAACGTTCCGCCAAGCTCATGACTAAAATAATCGAGCACCTGCCGAATCGTGCTCATAAACGCTGCCAAATCGGCCGCCGTTTGTACATAAGGCGTATGACCTACAGCGAGGCTCGGGCTATGATAGGCAAGTGTAAACGTCCTTAGGCCTCGCGCGACCTCAGTTTTTAGTAAACGGCACAATTCGTCCGCGCTAACGCCTTCAGGCGTCAATCGTGAGCGAGATATAATCCCTGCACGGTTCAATAGGGTTGGGATGCGCAGTCGAGCTGCGTAAGCGTTGTCGAACAAGGGGGCGATCTTTGGGCCAATATGACCCAGCCTGCCGATGAAGCCACAGGTGAGAGGGACTTCAAGCAATTGGTGACCATCATCGAGCCAAACAGGTTGATCAGGCGCGCCATAATAGCAGGGCCCGCCATCAGCGGAGAAATTAAAGTGTGGCACAAAGCTACAGTCTATTTCATAGCCCAGCTCCAAAAGCACTTTGCGGGTATTTGCCCCGTAGCCGTAGCGACCAGCTTTGAAAACCTTTGGTCTCATTCCAAAGTTGGCGTCGATTGTGTCCGTCAATTGGATGATTTTCGCGCGTTCGAGCGCGGGCGGCAGATTGCAATGATATGAGTTATAGCCGTTCACAACTTCGTCGTGAGGGGGAGACACCCAGGGATGCAAATGTGTACCAATTTCTGCACGGCCATCGCGCTGCAATCCTGAGAGAAACGAGACCGATACCGGGTCTGTCGCCACGGGGTGATCGATCACATAAGTGGGCACGATGCCCAACGGATCATAAACCTCGTGGATCAGTGCTTGCGCGGGAACTGACGACGTTCCGCGATTCTGACGTGACACGGGACGAGCCCAGTCAAATTCCTCTTCGGTATCGACTACAATGGCGAGTTGGGGTGGTATCATTGCACTGTCAGTTCGTTTGCAATGACGCCAACTGCCGCCGAGATCTGCTCATAACACCGCAAAAATGCTGATCGCCCGAGTCCATACGGATCCGCGATCATGCGCACGCCAATCAAATCGCCCAGCCGAATGAGTTTGGATGTATCGACACCCAATTGGGATAATTCAAAGGCATTGCGATCATCAAATATGAAAATGACATCGGCATGATTAAGGACTTCAAAATAAGCGTATCGCGACCGATGACTGTCGAGATTAATGCCGAATGTTGACGCAGCAAGCAACGCATCTTCCGGTGTGTGGCGGTTCTGTTGCAGGAGTGTACCGACCGACTTAACGCAGATATTTTTGCCGAGCAGAGTCTCTAATTTGGCGGCGGCAAACGGGCTGCGGCAGATATTGCCGTGACAAACAAAGAGGAGTTGAAGCGGCATTGCAGCATTGCTGGTCAGCCTATTTAACCGTTCCACCCCGCGTCGTTTGCGGCTTGATGGGAGAACGGGAAGACGGCTGGTAAGTGTCCGCAAGAGCGAAGCGCGCACCCGCCTTTTTTCATCTTGCCACGGCAGAATATCGTCCACTGCATAGCTGTCAAATTGGGGCGCTTGCGTCATGATCTTCAGAAATAATTTCGGCAGGTTAGCTGCGAGTCGAAATATCCTCCCAGTGAGTGACGATGCCGTTTCTGATTGGACGAGGATACGATAATACTCGCCGGTTAGATCATGACGTTCAATGCCGGCCTTATATCCTGATAGGTGTTCAATTTGCCGTCCAGTGAAAAGGTCAATAAGCGCGGCTGGGAAATCGACGCCGCTTGCGACGGCTAGCGCAAGCGAGCCCCAAAATCTGGCGTTCACTTCCAGCAGCACGAACGCTCCCGTCGCCCGATTGTGACGAAACTCAAACATCGCCACCCCATGCATTCTCTGGGCAACGCACATTGAGTTCACGGCGTCCAGCATCTTCGGATCGAGCGCCTCGCTCACACGGCTCGAACTGCCGCC
>JAYVZY010000089.1:0-2177 GCA_043782885.1 Sphingomonadales bacterium
GCCGTTGCATCTGGGGAAAAGGCTTTGGTGCCGAGGGCGCGGCGGTGGGCGAGGTCTGCTTCCACACCGCGATGACGGGCTATCAAGAGATTATGACCGATCCGAGCTTTGCCGGCCAGATCATCACCTTCACCTTCCCGCATATCGGCAATGTGGGGGTGAACCGGCAGGATGTGGAGGCGAGCGCGCCGCATGCGCTTGGCATGATTGTGCGCGAGGATGTCACCGCGCCGAGCAACTTCCGCGCGACGGGTGGACTGGAGGGCTGGCTGAAAGGGGCAGGGCGGATCGGCTTGGCGGGGGTAGATACGCGCGCGCTCACGCGGCTCATCCGGCAACAAGGCGCGCCCAATGCCGTGATCGCGCATGCGGCAAACGGCGTGTTCGATGTCCCCACTTTGGTGGCTCAAGCGAAGGGCTGGGCGGGGCTTGAGGGCATGGATTTGGCGAAGGATGTGACGACGGCGGCGGAATATGGCTGGGATGATGGGCTTTGGGAATTGGGTTCTCCAAACCCGCTCATGTCGAGCGAAGTCGAGACACCCATCCGAGCGGAGCCGAGGCCCACTGACGATCTCGGCTCCGCTCTATCTCGTCCCTCGACTTCGCTCGGGATGAGCGGTGGACTTAGGCGCGTCGTGGCTCTCGATTATGGTATTAAAAACAACATACTGCGTAATCTTGTGGAAGCTGGATGCGAAGTTGTTACGCTGCCCGCCACCGCCTCCTTCGCCGAGATTATGGCGCATAACCCGCAAGGCCTGTTCCTGAGCAATGGCCCTGGAGATCCAGCGGCGACGGGGATTTATGCTGTCGGCGTCATCCAGCAATGGCTGGAAACCCGCAAGCCGCTGTTCGGCATCTGCCTCGGCCATCAGATGCTCGCGCTCGCGGTGGGCGCAAAGACGGTGAAGATGCACCAAGGCCATCGCGGCGCGAACCATCCGGTGCAGCGGCTGAGCGATGGCGCGGTGGAGATCACCAGCATGAACCACGGCTTTGCGGTCGAGCGCGCCACGCTGCCCGCCAACGCGCGCGAAACGCATGTCTCGCTGTTCGATGGCAGCAATTGCGGCTTCGAGCTGACCGATCAGCCCGCGTTCAGCGTGCAATACCACCCCGAGGCCTCGCCAGGGCCGATGGATAGCGCGTATCTGTTCGAGAAGTTTGTGGGGATGATGAGATGAGGCTTTACGTTTTTACATCTAGCGATTTGACTAACATTTGGGCTGGAGTTGGAGCTCAGATGTGGGCTGTGCCAAATTCTACATCCGAAAGTTCTAATAAAGGGCGAGCGACCAAAGCGTCAAAAATGCCAGTAGGCGCCTTTGGGATTTTGTATTGTACGGAAAAAAAGAGTTTCACCTGCCCATTTGTTGTGCATTCTAAGGCAGATACCGAAAGAGTCGTGCAGGATGTATGGCAAGGGCAGTGGATTTTGCCATTCCGTATTCGCACTATCGGAAACCCTCACGCGCTGTTGAAATGGGATGATGCCAAGCGACTTTTACCCAGTTGCTCTAATGGAAAACCATTGAATGAGTTGATTCATGTTGAGCCACTCACCGTCTTTACTGGCGACGAAATTTCGGACGCCGACTGGTCGCTATTTGTAGAAAAGTTATCGAACTAATGCCCAAAAGAACTGACATCCACTCAATCCTCATCATTGGCGCGGGGCCGATCATTATTGGTCAGGCGTGCGAGTTTGATTATTCGGGCACGCAGGCGGTGAAGGCGCTGAAGGCGGAGGGCTATCGCATCGTCCTCGTCAACTCGAATCCCGCGACGATTATGACCGATCCGGACTTGGCGGACGCGACCTATATCGAGCCGATTACGCCGGAAATTGTGGCGAAAATCATCGCCGCCGAACGCGCTGCGCATCCGGACGAGACGATGGCGTTGCTCCCCACAATGGGTGGGCAGACCGCGCTCAACACCGCGCTCGCGCTGTTCAACGATGGCACGCTCGCGAAGTTCGGTGTCGAGATGATCGGCGCGGATGCCGAGGCGATTGATAAGGCCGAGGACCGGATCAAGTTCCGCGATGCGATGACGAAGATCGGGCTGGAAAGCGCGCGCTCCGGTATTGCACATTCGCTGGAGGAGGCGCTGGCCGTGCTTGAGCGGACTGGGCTTCCTTCGATCATCCGTCCCTCCTTCACGATGGGCGG
>JAYVZY010000090.1:0-2466 GCA_043782885.1 Sphingomonadales bacterium
CAGTCACTCGAACTCGCGTTCTTGCTTGCCGACATGCTCAATCAGGAAATGGCGGTGCGGCGCGTGGCGGCTTGACCCAAGCGGCCCCCTGACCTATGCGCACCCCAGCGTGGCGTGGCGAAAAGTCGCAAGCCAAGGCCCCTTCGTCTAGCGGTTAGGACGCGGCCCTCTCACGGCTGAAACACGGGTTCGATTCCCGTAGGGGTCACCAATAAAATCAATGACTTAGGTGTTTTAACAAAAAGCCCGTCAAATATACGTCAAATAAGCTATGACGAATACCGACGGGCTTTTACGGACGTTTGCGACTAGATCGCCCTTTGAAAAATCTAGAGCGTTTTCCGATCATTCTGCATCGTAACCGCAGGAGGTGAAGTAATTGGCGCATTCTTGTGGTTTGAAGATGTCGACGAGGATGCCGATCAAATCCCACAGGCCTGACACGGTTCGTTCGGCGGCCTTGCGAAGCATGGCTTTGAGTTTTGAAAAGGCTTTCTCAATGGGATTGAAGTCGGGGCTGTAGGGCGGCAGGAACATGAGGGACGCGCCCACCGCTTCGATCAGTTCGCGCACCGAAGCGCGTTTGTGGCTCGATAAGTTATCCATGATGACGATGTCGCCCGCCTTGAGTTCGGGGACGAGGAACTGGCGCACATAGGCCTCAAAATAATCGCCGTTGATCGGGCCATCAAGCACCATCGGCGCGACCATGCCTGTCATGCGCAACCCCGCGACCAGCGTGGTCGTTTTACGGTGGCCATGCGGATGCCCCATCCGCAAACGCTCGCCTTTGCGGCAACGACCATGCGTGCGGGTCATATTGGTTGCCGTCCAAGTTTCGTCGATAAACACGAGCCGCTCGGGCGCAAGGTCAATCTGGCCGTCGAACCAGTCATACCGCCGTTTCAGAACATCGGGTCGATCTTGCTCCTCGGCGTGAGCTGTCTTTTTTTGCGCGTCATCCCATGGCGCTCAAAGAAGCGATGCAGCGTTGAGACAGCAACAAACACACCTAATTTTGCCAACTCTGCGCGCAGCTCCTCGAGTGTGATGTCGCGACACGCCTCATATATCTTAAAAATCTTGTCCCGGTGTGCCTCAATCCGCCGCGAGCGCATATCTCCGCCTTGCGGCTTGGGCGCATAACTCCCAGCGCGGCGGCGCTGATCATACCAGCGGATCACTGTCGAAGCCGCAACACCAAAACGAGCCGCAGCCGAACGACAGCTCATCCCGCCATCAATCGACGCCAATGCCCGTGAACGTAAATCCATCGAAAGTGGTTTGCCCATTCATGCTGGCCTCCTTCACCAGCATGATCTCTGAATCAGAAAATCGCCCCCTTGGGAATCCCCCTCGATTCATAACGGTCGGAAAACGCTCTAGCTAGTGATCGATTGACCTCAGTTGCCATTGTGCTTCGCTCGCTCCGAGCAACATTTGCGCTGCACGTGATTTATTGTGCTGGCCTAGGTCAAGCAGCGCTTCGCGAGTATTAATTTCCCCTTCCGCTTCCTCCTCAGGCTCTGGAAGATTGACCCAGTAAGGACCACGAGCCGGGAACTCCGTCCGAGATTCCAGCCACCCCAAAGAGCGCATTTTGGGGATGAAGTACTCGATCGCATCTGCCGACAGCTCCCAATCGAATAGCTGCTTTGCTAGTGCAGATAGCTGACCGGGTTCGAAAAGGTTGCCGTGCAGTTCACTCAGAGGACCCGACAATAAGACGAGCATCGCTTCTGAAGGATCGGCGCTATCCTTGATTCGCGCGCCCGCGAGCAAACAAATGCGCGCCTCTTGTATGATAGCTCTTGCCTTGTCAGGTTCCGTCATAGCGCCCCGCTTCCCTGAGGCGCCAAGAACTAGCTGGTCGTAAAGACTTTGGCGAGATAATGTTTTTGAAGAATTGGGGGATGTAAGTGGCCTTTAACCTAATGGCCGCTCAGCGCCACCCGAGGCCAAAACCTGCCATTCCGGATCGTCCTCAATTGCGGTCATCGGCCAACTGCGGGCATTCTGCGCACAAATAACACGAAATTTTCAGCGTCCGATTCGGAGACGCGCCGACATAACCGGGCACCCGGTGGCAGATGAATCTGTGACGCGTATCGCGCTAACGGAAGAGGTTGGTTTACAATCTCACTAGATCCCAGAGTCCGCTCCGTCACCTAAACCGCATAATCGGTTGCACCAGTGTTCGCGCTGTGATGAAAGTCGCGCATGAGCCAAATTCCTTTGCAGCGCCACCGCTTCGCCATCCCGCGTGATATTCATTACCTTAATTGTGCGTCTATGTCGCCCATCGCTGATACCGTGCGCGACGCAATCGCCGCCGGAGCTGCGCGTAAAGAACAGCCTTGGGCTTATAAGCCCGCAGAATTTTTCACATATAGCGAGGATTTCCGGGGTCGTGCAGCGAAGGTTATTGGCGGGGATGCCAACAGTATCGCCATCATCCCCTCGGTC
>JAYVZY010000091.1:0-2018 GCA_043782885.1 Sphingomonadales bacterium
CGACAACATCCGGTCAAACCGCGCGCGCTCGACGTTCAAGATTTTACCCTTGAGCGGCAAAATCGCTTGAATGTTGCGGTCACGGCCCTGCTTGGCCGAGCCACCGGCGGAGTCACCCTCGACAAGATACAGCTCGCACTTGGCGGGATCACGCTCTTGGCAATCCGCCAACTTGCCGGGGAGCGAGGCAATGTCCATCACGCCCTTGCGCCGTGTGAGCTCACGCGCTTTCTTGGCGGCCTCACGCGCGGCGGCGGCATCGATGGTCTTTTGGATGATCGAGCGGGCGTGTGCGGGGTTTTCCTCCAGCCATTCCGCCATTTTATCGGCCATCAGCGCTTCCAACGGCTGGCGCACTTCCGACGAGACGAGCTTATCCTTGGTTTGTGAGGAGAACTTCGGATCGGGCAATTTCACCGAGACAATCGCGGTCAGCCCCTCGCGCATGTCATCGCCCGTCAGCGTGACCTTTTCCTTCTTCAACATGCCCGATTTCTCGGCATAATTGTTGAGCGTGCGGGTGAGCGCGGCGCGGAATGCGGCCATATGCGTGCCACCGTCGCGCTGCGGAATGTTGTTAGTGAACGGTAGCACATTCTCGTAATAGGAGTCGTTCCACTCAAGTGCCACATCAATGCCTACGCCATCGCGGTTTCCCGTTACAGCAATCGGTTCGGGGAACAGCGGCGTCTTCGCGCGATCAAGATATTTCACGAACGCGGCAATCCCGCCCTCATAATACAGCTCAACCTCGCGGCGCTCGGCATGGCGCGCATCGATCAGGAACAGCCGCACGCCCGAATTGAGGAAGGCCAGCTCACGATAGCGGTGCTCCAATTTCTCGAAATCGAACTCGGTGATTTTGAAGGTCTCGGGCGAGGGCAGGAAAGTCACCATCGTGCCCTTTTTGCCAGCAGGTGCAGGGCCAACCACCTTAAGCGGCGCAACCGCATCGCCATGCGAAAACTGCATATAATGCTCTTCGCCATCACGCCAAATGGTCAGATCAAGCGTAATTGACAGCGCATTGACCACCGAAACACCCACGCCGTGCAGTCCGCCGGAGACCTTATAGGCGTTATCATCCGACGTGTTCTCAAACTTGCCGCCCGCGTGCAGCTGCGTCATGATCACTTCCGCTGCCGATACACCCTCCTCTGAGTGGATACCGGTCGGGATGCCGCGCCCATTATCGGAAACGGACACCGAGCCATTGGCGTTCAGCGTAATCTCAATCCGATCGCAATGCCCGGCCAGCGCCTCATCAATTGCATTATCCGAAACCTCGAACACCATGTGGTGCAACCCCGAGCCGTCATCGGTGTCCCCGATATACATTCCGGGCCGTTTGCGGACAGCGTCCAGCCCTTTCAGAACCTTGATGGAGTCGGCGCCATAGGCGTTTTGATTGGGGTTTTCTTGTGTGTCTTCGCTCATTGGGAGTCTATAGGGAAGGGGGTGCGGAAGGACAAGCAAAAGTCAGTTTTGTTGCACGTTTCCATCATGAATTTTGAGCCAACTCGCGTCCCCTCCAAGTCCGCTAAACAGTCCCCGCTCCGTCCCCGTCATCCACACTTGCCCACCACCGAGCGCCAGCCGCTCAAACAGTGCGGTGCGGCGTGAAGGATCGAGGTGGGCGGCGACCTCATCGAGCAGCAAGACGGGCCTGCGCTGCACCCGTTCCGCAACCAGATCAGCGTGGGCAAGGACAATGCCAAGCAGCAGTGCCTTTTGCTCGCCAGTGGAGCATCGCCCGGCAGGTTGACCTTTGCCGAGATGGGTCACGGCGAGGTCAGAACGGTGCGGGCCAGCGAGGGTGCGGCCAGCGCCTGCATCGCGCGCACGGCCCTGCCGGAGGTCTGCGGTGAACGCTTGCGTATCAGATGCGAGCCAGCCCTCCAGCGCCACACCAGCGCGCGCGAATGGCCCCTCCGGCGCATCGGCAAGCCGCTCAGACAGCGCTGCGATCATCCGCGCGCGCGCCTGCGCAATCGCCAGCCCATGCTCCGCCATCTGCA
>JAYVZY010000092.1:0-3318 GCA_043782885.1 Sphingomonadales bacterium
AGCTCAACAAAATTGCAGGGCTGGAAGCGCGAGTCCAGTTGGTGCACCAATATCCCGTTCCAGCCATCTTTAACAGCCCCGGTGGAGCCGGGGAGCGCAAAAATATAGGTGCCCGCCACCACACAGGCGCAGGCGCGCGATTGGATGGTGGAGGTGCCGATGCTCTGAAAAGAAAGCCAGCGGAACAGCTCGCCAAAGCCAGGAATATCCTTACCGCCGAGTGCCGCAAGCGCCTCGGGTGTGACATCGCGGCCCGTAACGCCGGTGCCGCCGGTAGAGATGATCACGTCAATGTCGCGGTCAGCAATCCAACTGTGCAGTTGGGCGGTAAGGGTGGGGACATCATCTTTGACAATCGCCCGCGCCGCAAGCGTGTGTCCCGCCTCCGTCAGAAGCGCAACGAGGGTATCGCCCGAACGATCATCGGCCACAGTGCGGGTGTCGGAAACGGTGAGCACCGCAATGCGCACCGGCTTAAACGCGCGGCTCTCATCAAGCGGCACGGGCGTCAATCACCCGTTTTGGCAGCGTTGTTCGGACTGTTGTGCACATCGGCACTGGCCAGTCGGTTGACGGGCTCAATCCGCACCGCTGCCGCGCCGCTCATGCCCGGAAAGCGCGGCCACATGCCTTGCGCGAGTGCCGCCATGCTGTGCGTCGCCTCGCCGCTTTGTTGTTGATACATCCAATAATTGCGCATCACTGTCATCACATACGCCCGGGTTTCCCAATAGGGGATGGATTCGATGTACAGCAGCGGATCAGCGCCATCGCCTGCCTTCGCGTTCCACACCGCTATCGGCGCAGTTCCCGCGTTATAAGCGGCGATCACTTTGGGGAGCATACCACCCGTTTCGGGCATATCACGCACCTTCTCGATGAAGATTTGGCCGTAATTCATATTGACATTGGGGCTATAGAGCGAGCCGAGCGTGAGGCCACGGTGCCGCGCGATGGCGCTTGCGGTGGAGGGCATCACCTGCATCAGGCCACGCGCGCCAGCGGGGCTGGTGACATTGGCCTGAAAGCGGGATTCCTCTAGGATATGGGCGTAAACGAGCGAGCGATCCACGCGCCAGCCACCCTCCGGCTGCCATCTCTCAGGCGCCGGATAACGTGCAGCAACCGAGGCGACCGCACCGGACGGGCCGTTTTGTGCCAACCAAAGCTGCGTGTGGGGAAGGTCAAGCCGCCCGGCCAACAGTGCCAGCGCGGCGTGATCGCGACCATCACCGATTTTGGCTTGGTGGCGGATCAGGCTATCAGCGAGCTTATTCTCCCCGATCTCGGCAAGGGCGAGTGCGGCACGAACGTTGGGCAGGGCTTCCACGGCGGGGATGCGCACAAGCGTCGGGTCATCAACCGTTTGTACTTTCATGCCCAGCGCATTTTGCGCGAGCAGGCCATAGAATGTCTCGGTCTTGGTGGCCGCAGCGCGCAGATATTGCGATACCGCATGCGGCGCATTGGCATTCACGGCCGCACGCGCGGCCCAGAATGATCCTGCGGCAGAAAGCTCAGGATTGTGCGCCTTTTGCGCGGTGAACAGGAACATACTCGCGGCGTTGGTATAATCGCGCTGGCGCCAAGCGGCGAGGCCCGCAATCCAATCGGCTTGTGCCGCCCACTCGCCCGAGCCGTCATGCGCTTTGGCGGCAAGCGCGCGCGCCGCCGTATCATCGCCGGTGATATAATATGACCACGCCACACGCTGGCGCATCTCGGTGAGGCTGTCGATGTTCAAGCTGCCGCTGTTAGCGTCCAGAAACGCCTCGGCCGCCGCAGGTTGATCGGTTTTGATATAGCCGATGATCCGGCCTGCAACGCCTGCGCGCGCCGAATCTTCAGCGGCGGAGGTGTGGCCCCGACGCGGGGCGGAGCCAAGCCAGTTCAGGTCTTGCTCGCTCGGAATGTTGGGCAATAACACAGCGCCGCGCGCGGTGGCGAGGCGGGAAAGGGCGGTGGCCTCGGGCAATTCAGGCGCCTTGGCCAGAAGCTCGCCAAGGGCCGATCCCTCTACCTTCGGCGATCGCTTGCCCAAATAAATCTCCGCGCGCGCAACATTGTGCAACGGCCCCTCGGGCATCGCGCACAATCGATTGAGCGCGGCCGACCAACGACTGGCGTGAATGTCTTCAAATATCTCACGATATTGCGCGCGGGCATTGGGGCCAAGCTGGGCAGGGATATTTTTCAGCGCGACATTGTCAGCGGCGACAGGCGTGAGAGGAACCGCGTTCAGCGTCAGCGCAACCGTCATGAGAAACGTTTTCAATCGCACAGTCTAACCCTCGAATAATTTCTGCATATCAGCCCAGACCTCGGCCTTACGCTTTGGCATCTGGAGCAGCACTTTGGGATGCACACTCGCGATAACTTCCGTTTTCGCTTGATCTTTTTTAGCGGTGTCGTGGTTAACAAAGTGTAAACGACCGCGCGCCGCCGCTTCATCCATGCCCAAAATGGCACGGCTGGCCGCACGACCAAGCAGCCAGAGCTTCTTTGGCGCGACAAGACGAACATGATGGCGGGCGATTTCTGCAATCCGTTCGGCTTCGGCTTCCGACTGCGGCCCTCCAATCACCCGCGCGGGCATCATCGGCGCAAACCAAATCGTGCTCCGATCAAGCTTCAACGCGTGCAGCATTTTGTCGAACAGGTCGCCACTTGGGCCCGCAAGCAAATGCCCGGCTGCGGCGTCTTCCGGCTCGGGCATATCGATGAGCACCATCAGCGTTGCGTGCGGATCACCGGCCGGATGCACGCGCTGAGACTGAACGGCGCCCGCGAGAACGTCTGCGCTCGTGGCAAACCAATCAAGGAAAGCCTCCAGCGTTGTGGGCAAACTGGCGCGAACCACCATCGTGGGCGCTGCTACCACCGGCACGGCACGCGCAGGCTTGGCGGGCATACACAGCCAATCGCGTGGCGTTTCATCTACAAGCGTATCAACGCCCGCATCCGACCACCAAGCCATAGCACTTGCCACCAGTGCTGAACTCATGTCAATTTCGGTAAGCTGCATGGTCTAACGTTGGGTCGTAAATTTGAGCTTGGTCAACCGCGCGCATCACGCTAACGGATAAGGCGTTATCTGAGCAGGTTAATGCGAGTGACAGGCGAGTTGATAAGGGAAGCGGCGATGAGTGAACGGGAGTCGATGGAATATGATGTTGTCATCGTGGGCGGCGGGCCTGCGGGGCTGGCGGCGGCGGTCCGGCTGAAACAGCTCTCGCCGGACACGACCGTCTGCATCCTCGAAAAAGGCTCGGAGATTGGCGCGCATATCCTCTCGGGTGCAGTCGTTGATCCAAAGGC
>JAYVZY010000093.1:0-2336 GCA_043782885.1 Sphingomonadales bacterium
TCGGCCTTAACTGGCTCGGGCTCTGCGATCATCTCGGGTGCAGGATCGGCCTTCTTTGCTGCTGGAATTTTGGCAGCGATTGGGGCAGGCGCAGCGTCAATTTTCGCAACGGCCTCGTCCTTTTTGGTTGCCGGGAAGGCGAACACCTTGGCTGGCTCAGGCGCGGCTTGCGCAAGAGCCTCGATACCCGTCGCCACGACGGACACGCGAATTTTGCCCTCAAGACTATTGTTGAACGCCGATCCCCAAATGATGTTTGCGTCAGGATCGACCAGTTCCTTAATGTGGCTGGCCGCTTCATCAACTTCCATAAGCCGCATGTCATCGCCACCGGTGATCGAGATGATGACGCCCTTGGCACCCTTCATGGATACGCCATCGAGCAGCGGGTTTGAGATTGCACGCTCGGCGGCTTCAATGGCGCGGTTATCGCCGGACGCCTCGCCGGTGCCCATCATCGCCTTGCCCATTTCGCCCATGACGGAGCGCACGTCGGCAAAGTCGAGGTTGATGAGGCCGGGCATCACCATCAAGTCGGTGATCGAGCGCACGCCTTGTTGCAGCACTTCATCGGCCATCTGGAACGCTTCCTTAAAGGTCGTGTTCGGGTTGGCGACGAGGAAGAGATTCTGGTTCGGTATAACGATCAGCGTATCGACGTGCTTTTGCAGCTCGGCGATTCCGGCATCAGCCGCTTTGTTGCGCCGACTGCCTTCAAAGCTGAACGGCTTGGTGACAACGCCAACGGTGAGAATGCCGCGATCACGTGCAATCTTCGCGATGACGGGGGCAGCACCCGTGCCGGTGCCGCCGCCCATACCGGCGGCGATGAAGCACATGTGCGCGCCTTCCAGTGCCTTCTCAATCGACTCGATGGTCTCTTCAGCAGCCGCACGACCAATCTCAGGCCGCGCCCCCGCGCCAAGGCCTTGCGTGATTTTGAGGCCGAGTTGAATCCGGCGTTCCGCAGCGGACGTGTTGAGCGCTTGAGCGTCGGTGTTCGCGACGATGAAGTCAACACCCTGAACCTGTGCCGCAATCATGTTCGCGATGGCGTTGCCGCCTGCACCGCCAACGCCGATGACGCTGATCCGTGGGCGAAGCTCGTCTACTTCTGGTGCGTGGAATTCGATACTCATTTCAGTCTCCCCGTGGCGCAAAAATGCGAAAAATTGAATGTCTTAATAATGCAACATCCGTTGTGGAGACGCACGCACTATTAAATCGGCTCGTCGTGTTTTTAGAATCGTTCAACGCAGGATAGGCACTATATGTGGGATGATTCGAAGCAATCATCATCAATATCCTGATTTGAAGGCGGACACGAGCCGCCTGATGACACTCTTGTGCGGTGTGCGATGGGTTGCATGGTCGACGCTCGCATAGACCCGCAGATCAATCGGGTTGGAAGCCGCATAGCGCACCAATCCGGCAAGCGTGGCAAAGCCAGGGCCGCTGTGCGCTTCTGGCATCCCAATCAACCCGCGTGGCCGGCCGGTGCGCACCGCACGGCCAAGCACCCCTTGCGCATAATCGGCGATTCCTTTGAGCTCCGCGCCACCGCCGGTGAGCACGACTTGTCGACCAACAGGGCCAGTGAAGCCAAGGTCTTTCAGTGCCTTACCAATTTCACCGAACAGCAAATCAAGCCGTTGGCGGATAACCGAAATCAGTTGTGCTTTCGTAATGCGCACCGGCTCGCCCGAGTCATCTTCGGCGGACAACGGCGCAACCTCGATCATCTCATGATTGTCGCGGGGGGAGGCGGTGGCAGAACCATAAAAGCATTTCATCCGCTCCGCCTGTTGCCGCCGGGTGCCAAACGCAGAGGCGATGTCATCGGTGATGTCTTGCGCGCCAAAGGGGATCGAGCTCAGACCAACCAGCATCCCGCCGACATAAAGTGAAACGTTGGTGACACCCGCGCCAAGCTCCACTAGCGCCACGCCTAGCTCGCGCTCTTCATCGGACAGGCAAGAGAGGCCGGTGGCGACTGGTGAGGCGATAATCGACTTCACCTCCAGATGCGCCGAGCGCACGCAGAGATCGAGGTTACGCACCGGCGATCCGTCCGCCGCGACAACATGAATATCAACACCGAGCGTGTCTGCGTGCAGCCCGAGCGGATTCTTGACCCCCTGCAAGCCGTCCAATGTGTAGAGCGTTGGTTGCGCGTGGAGCACCATCCGCCCATCGGGATCAATGGAGTGATGCCCCGCCGCGAGCAGCTCATCGATGTCATCCTGCTCGATCCGGTGCCCGCCAAGCTCAACTTCTACCGACGCAATGCTGCTGACCAGCCCACCCGCCGAAAAGCTGACCCATACATCCTCGAT
>JAYVZY010000094.1:0-2612 GCA_043782885.1 Sphingomonadales bacterium
AAAGGGTGATTGAAAACGAGTTAAGCCGGAACAGGGCAGAGAACATCGGAAAGCGTCGAAAATCGAAACCCAAAAAACACCCGACGCGCTCCGTGAACGGCTGCTTATGGCGGTTGAGCGGACTATTACTGCGCCGATGTTGGTAAGGCCGCTTAGCGCCCAACAAGCTTATTTCGTTATCAAAGACAATGCTCCAGTGCAGCCGTATATATCCTTGAGTTTTTGTGAGACATAGGAGCGTGCACAAGGTGTCAGCTCCCATCAACCTCAAGCCGGAGTAGGGATAATTTCCACCCGACGGTTTGCTGCGCGGCCTTCGATGGTTGCGTTTGAAGCGAGCAGCTCAGCGAGCCGCGAAACGGGCCCATATACTGAGGCCGGAAGCGCCAATGCTGTGGTCATCCGCGTTGCGCAGGCGATGATGAAGGGGGAGCCGCTCGACGCGGGGGCCGAGCGTGCGGCACTGCTCAAAAAAATAATCAATATTGCTAACTACTGCTTCGATGATAGTGTGCCCCTTAAATGAGTGCAGACATCAAATTACTTGAGCGTGCGGCGCTGTCGGCGGCGCTTCAACGGGTCGCACAGGGGGATCGCGCAGCGCTGCAGGACGTCTATCGTCGTACGTCGGCGAAGCTATTTGGCGTCTGCCTGCGTATCTTCCCAGATCGCGACGAAGCCGAGGACGTATTGCAGGACGTATTCATCTTGATTTGGCAAAAGGCCGCCCAATACGACCCCGCAAGGGCGAGCCCAATCACGTGGCTGGTCACAATGACGCGGAACCGCGCGATTGATCGGTTGCGCGCGCGCGGCGGTCGGATCATGACTCCGATTGATGCGATTGCCGAGCCCGCCGACGAGCGCGCTGATGCGTTCGAGTGTCTCGTCACTGCTGAGGGCGAAGGTCAGATCGTCAAATGCTTGGAAACATTGAATGCTGGAGAACAAGTGCTGATTCGCAGCGCCTTTTATGAAGGTGCAACCTATGTCGATTTGGCCGAGCGCTCAGCAACACCGCTCGGGACAATCAAGAGCCGCATCCGGCGGGCTTTGCTTAAATTGCGGGAGTGTTTGTCATGACTGATGACGATGACATCCTCGCCGCCGAATATGCACTTGGATTGCTTGATGCGACTGACGCCGCGAAGACTGAGGTTCGCGCGCAGTCGGACTCGGCTTTCAGCGCGCGGATCGACTGGTGGCGCGA
The DNA here is from genome assembly GCA_043782885.1 of Sphingomonadales bacterium. GTDB lineage: Bacteria > Pseudomonadota > Alphaproteobacteria > Sphingomonadales > Sphingomonadaceae > JAGWQR01. Next base: position 1,211 of record JAYVZY010000094.1, read on the forward strand.
GCAACTAACCCCGCTCGTCGATGCGACGGAAGCGCAGCCAAACAACAAAGTTTGGACGCGGATCGAGGCGGCGCTCCCACAGAATGACAATACGCGCGCGTTGATGCAACGTTGGCGCGCAGCGGCCGTTGGATCGATGGCCGTTGCGGTGGCGTTGGTCGGCATCATCGTGTTGCGGCCGATACCGATAGCGCCGCAACCACACGTAATGGTCGCCGCACTCAAGGGCACTGCGGGTGCCTCTGCGACCATCGCATATGAATCAACCACCGGACAACTCACGATTGCACCAGGCGTATTTGACACCACAGGCCGTGCAGCCGAACTATGGATCATCCCGGGAGATGGCACACCGCGTTCGCTCGGCGTGATCGACGTGAGCCACGCATCGCACCCGAGCGTCGCCCCCGAGCGGCGCGCACTTATAAAGGCGGGCACCAGCTTCGCAATCTCGCTTGAGCCTAAGGGCGGTTCGCCTACGGGGCTGCCCACTGGGCCCATCATTGGTGCTGGAAAAATATCAGGCGTGTAATTCCGCGTCGGCGCATCCATTTATTGCTCGGCCTCGTATCTCCGCCAGCAGCGCGCATCGTGCGGCTGTTCCCGAGATGAGGATTTCGATATGAAGACATTAAACTCCGGCTTGGCCATTTTCGCATTGAGCTTAACGCCGCTCGCCGCCCCGCTCCTTGCCAATCCGATGGTTGGCGGCGCCCCGATGTATTCGACCAAGAATATTGTCGAGAACGCCGTCAAGTCAAAAGATCACACGACGCTCGTTGCTGCGGTGAAAGCTGCTGGCCTAGTTGAGACGCTCGAAGGACCCGGCCCATTCACAGTGTTCGCGCCCACCAACGCGGCGTTTGACAAGCTCCCAGCAGGCACAGTCGACACACTGGTGAAGCCCGAGAACAAAGCAACGCTAACGGCGGTGCTCACTTATCATGTCGTCGCCGGCCGCATGACCAGCAAGGACATCGCAAGCGCCATTCGCGCGGGTGGTGGCACCGCGACGCTCACAACGGTGCAGGGCGAGCCGCTGACGGCCACAATGAGCGGACATCATATCGTGTTGACCGATGCCAAGGGCGGCAAGTCGATGGTGACTACCGCAAACGTCATGCAGTCCAACGGCGTGATCCATGTCGTCGATACGGTGTTGATGCCGTAACCTAAACTCCCAACTTGGCGGGAGGTGCACCTCCCGCCAGTTTCAAAATTAATTTTGAAACTGATGCATCTGTAGCACCCCACCACTCGTAGCTATTTGGTCACCATCAGATTCTGCCGCGTCGCTCCCACACCTTGCGCGGCGAGGTTTGATGGTGGCGACCAACAACGGTTCGACCCAACGACCAACAAAAGGGATCTTATGATGAAATCGCTCACCACAATCCTATGC
>JAYVZY010000095.1:0-11337 GCA_043782885.1 Sphingomonadales bacterium
ATTCTCAGCCAGTGGCGGAGCACGTCGCGGATCGCGATGAGCGTGCATCGCTCGGCCTTTACCCCACCGCCCAAGGTGATGAGTGCGGTCGTCCATATCACCCCCGCCGAGATGCCTGAAGGTGTTGACCCAAAGATGCTGGAACGACTCACTGCCGCCGCCTTCGGCCAGCGCCGCAAAATGCTGCGACAGAGTCTGAAAGGTGTCCCAGGCGCGCTTACCGCCCTGGAAACGCTCGGCATTGATGCAACACGACGCGCTGAGACACTGACGGTCTCTGATTTCATTCAACTGGCACGGGCGTTGGGATCAGCCTCGGCGCTTTAATTCGCCTTGCTGACGCCTTCTGTAACAATAGGCTTGGTCTGAATTTGGGCGGCGCTCAGCGTGGGAACTTCGCTGCCCTTGGTGATCGCGCTGCTCAATGCAAGCTGCTCGGGGCAGGCGGCGACGCAGATCGCCCTGATCTTCGCCAAATTCTCATTAGCCTTGGCATATGCACCTTTGGCGACCATCGCCTCGCCTTGGCCCGCAAGCGCCGACACATCATTCGGCGCAGCCTCAAGTGCTTCACGATAATAATGGATGGCCTTGCCGGGCAGTCCTTGCACCATAGCTGTCCGCGCCAGTCCAATTAAGGCACCGCGATTCTGCGGATCAAGCGCGAGCGCGGTTTCATAATCATCAGCCGCTTCGTTGGCCTTATCCGGCTGAGCAAGAGCCGCGTCACCCGCGTTCGTCAGCGCTTCAGAACGGGGGTTGTTGCTTGCCGTACCATGCTGGCTGTGCGCCGCGCTCGATACAATCCACAAAAGCGACGCGAGTGCCAAGGCGGGCGGTGTGATGCGCATTACTATCTCCAAACGGGTCATGGGCACTCGTTACCCCGATCGTGTTAACCGCGCGATATAAAAGCCATCGCTTCCATCATGCGCGGGCGACAGCCGCAGCCCGAGTCCATGCTCGCGGCCCATATCAGCGCGAATCGGCTCGGCTGTCCAGCCCTTATTCTCGCTCAGAAAACGACTGATCTGATCCGGACCTTCTGTATCGATTAAAGAACAGACGGCATAAACCAGCGCGCCGCCCGGCTTCACAAGCGATGCACCGATTGTCAGGACTTGGCGCTGCGTCTCGATGACTTGTTCTAGCCGCCTCGCCGTCAATCGCCAACGCGCCTCGGGGTTGCGTCGCCAAGTGCCCGAGCCGGAGCAAGGCGCATCGACGAGCACGACATCGGCGTGGCGTTTCAGGTCTTGGAGCATATCAAACTCCTCACCGGGGTTGAGCAATCGCGTTTCGATGATGGCAGCAGCCATTCGCTCCGCACGGGCGGGCAGGCGCTGAAGCCGATCACGATTGGTGTCGGTGGCGATGAGCGTACCGACACCCGCCATATCCGCCGCCAGCGCGAGTGTCTTGCCACCCGCCCCCGCGCACAGATCAACCACCGTCATCCCAGAGACTACGCCGCACACTTGCGCGATGAGCTGGCTGCCCGCGTCCTGAACATCGATCAAGCCCTCAGCATAGGCTTCGTGCGCTTCGACGTTGATATTCTCTGCCAAGCGGATCCCATCACGACCTATCGCCTCAGCCCCCTCAAACAACCCAAGCACCACATCGCGCTCAGCTAACAGCCGATTAACGCGCAAATCGAGCGGTGCGCGCTCAAGCGATGCGGCGTGCTCCGCAGGGTCAATCAGCCCCGCGAGCCAAGCCGACAGCGGCGATGGGCCCGCCACGGCCTCCTTCGGATCAACCACCGCTGGCGCATATGGCGTGCCATCGAACAACGGGCGCAAATCTTTGCCCAGCCCCAGCATCGCCGCGCGGCCAGAATGCGGCCGCGTGCCAAACGCACGAATGGCGCGATACACCAACTCCCGCACCGCGCGCCGATCTCCCGAACCCGCAAAGCGTCGCGTCTTGAACCAACCGGCGACAATGGTGTCTGCAGCGGCTCCATTGTCCTTGGCCGCAGCGATGATGAGATCGAGGATTTCAATCGCCGATTGCAGGCGCGCTTGCGGGGTCATGGTTTAAGGCCTTCCAGAAAATGGGGGCACCCGTTTTTCGGTTCGGAAGGCCGACAGCAAAAGATGCTAACGTGTGGGATAATTGGGTGCCTCTCGGGTAATGGCCACATCATGCACATGGCTTTCTTGCAGCCCGGCATTGGTGATCCGCACGAATCTCGCGCGCTTTTGCAGTTCGTCGATGGTGGCCGCGCCGGTATAGCCCATTGCCGCCTTCACCCCGCCGACAAGCTGGTGGATAACATCGCGTGCGGGGCCTTTATAGGGCACTTGGCCCTCAATTCCCTCCGGCACCAGCTTGAGACTGTCTTTGATGTCCTGCTGAAAATAACGATCAGCCGATCCGCGCGCCATTGCGCCAACCGAACCCATGCCGCGATACGACTTATACGAGCGACCTTGATACAGGAACGTCTCGCCCGGCGCTTCCTCGGTGCCCGCCAATAAGGAGCCGATCATCACGCACGATGCGCCCGCCGCGAGTGCCTTCGCGACATCGCCGGATGTCCGCAGCCCACCATCGGCAATGATCGGCACGCCAGACGCTTTCGCGGCGCCCGCTGCCTCCATAATGGCCGTAAGCTGGGGCACACCGACGCCCGCAATCACCCGCGTGGTGCAAATGCTGCCGGGGCCGATGCCCACCTTGATCGCATCCGCCCCCGCATCAATCAGCGCGCGCGTGGCCTCGGCGGTCGCAACATTGCCTGCGACAATCTGCACATCGTTTGACAGCGCGCGAATGCGCCGCACGACATCTGCCACGCCTTTATTATGCCCGTGCGCAGTATCGACGACGATCAGGTCGCACTCCGCCGCAATCAGCGCCTCGGTGCGCGCGAAACCCTGTTCGCCCGTTGTCGTGGCGGCGGCAACGCGCAACCGGCCCTTGGAATCTTTGGTGGCGGAGGGGTAAGTCACCGCCTTCTCAATATCCTTCACGGTAATCAGCCCGACACAGCGGAACTTCTCATCCACCACCAGCAACTTCTCAATCCGCCGGGCATGAAGCAAACGCCGCGCTTCCTCTTGCACCACGCCAACCGGCACGGTGCACAGATTGTCCTTCGTCATGAGCTCCGCCACGGACTGATTGGGGTTCTCGGCAAAGCGCACATCGCGGTTGGTGAGGATGCCCACGAGCTTGCCTGAAGCTTCCACCACCGGAATGCCCGAGATGCGATTGACCGCCATAAGTGCCTGCGCCTGCGCCAGCGTCGCGTCTGGCGTGATCGTGATTGGGTTGACAACCATGCCACTCTCAAACCGCTTCACGGCACGCACAGCGGCGCATTGCTCTTCTGTCGTGAGGTTGCGGTGGAGCACGCCAATGCCGCCCAATTGCGCCATCACAATCGCCATATCCGCTTCCGTCACCGTATCCATCGCCGAGGAGAGAATGGGAATGTTCAGCCGAATGCCGCGCGTGAGCTGGGTAGAGGTATCCGCCTGAGACGGCAGCACATCCGATTCCGCGGGCTGCAACAGCACATCGTCAAACGTTAATCCGAGGGGAATATCCATAGCCAGCGCGCAATCCTGATTTGAGTCGTGGCGAGCCATGTAACCAAGGTTGGCAAATATAGCTAGGGGGCGAGCGGGAATTTAACCCCAAGACGTCGCAACACGCGCCACCCCATCGCCTTTGCCCGATTGCGCCTTGGAAGCGGACGTGGGCGCTTCGGTGAGACCCCAAAGCGCCGCAGCCATTTGTTGAAGGCGTGCGCATCCGCCTCCTCATAGCTCCATTCTGATCGCCAGGTAACGGACAGCGAGATCGACACCGCATCGCCATTTTGCACCCAATGTGGTGACATGACTGGGACGTGCACCGCATCGCCAGCCGAAAGCGGGTGGGGCACGCCCATTGCGGCAAACCCATCATCCCATACCAGATTGCGGTGACCGCCCGTGTGATAACCCTCATGAAAACACTGTGGCACAATCGCCTCATCACGCGCGGGGAAGATCGTCATCACCTTGCTGCCCCGAATCTGGCAGAGGATATTATGCTCCGGATCAAAGTGAAACGGCGTGACAGCACCGGGCGACGAGATGAAAATGAAGCCCTGAAGGTTGAGCATCGGCCCGCTGGTGTGCGCGACGATGGGTGCAACTTCGGCCAGCACATCATGCAGCAGCGCGGCATAGTCCGAGTCTTGCTCGATGCGCTTGAGCACCATCCAAGAGCCATTCTCCTCAATCGAGCGGATCGTCTCGGGGATGCTGCGTTGCGGGCGCGGCACATCTTCTGGGGCAATGCCGATGGGGAGGTTGCCTGTGTTATATTCCACACTCGCGGGCGGCAGCGTGGCACCCAACGCCACCAATCGATCCAACGCGAGCAATGGATGATCTGTCAGCGTATGACGGAGCGCGCACGTCCGGTTCGGATAGGCGGCACGCAATGCGTCAAGGCTGGCAGGTGGAAAGGCGGCTGGTGTCATCGCCGCCAGCCCCTTACCGTTGCCGAACCCCGCTCCAGTGCCCGGCACGCCGTGTAGATCATCCGCCGCCGCGCGCCCTTGAGTGGCACCGAAACCTGAACGATGCTGCGGCGCTCCATCCACAGGCCGTTGATCATCGGATGATCCGCAACGGCGCAACTGTCCATCCACTCCAGCGCTGGGTTGGTGAGCACACGCTTCACATTCTCCAGCTCGATCAACACACCGGGCGAAAACCGGGCAAGCGTCTCGTCATAAGCGATCTTGAACGAGAAACTGCCGGGCGGGCGGTGGAAGTTGATGAGCATCGCGATGGTGCGGCCATCAAGATCAATCCGCTGAAAATCGAGCGTTCCTGCCGCGTGTGCGCCGCGCATCATCGCGTTGAAAAAGGCGGTGCTCTGTGGCGTGTTGGCGAAGGCGGCCCCATCTGCACCCTTCCACCCTCCTGCTTCCAAAGTGAGAAAATCGGCCAACCAAGCGCTGAGGTCGTCATACGGCCCCAGTGACCGGAAGGCGACCACCCCCAACTCATCTAACCGATTGCGCAACCGGCGCAACTCCTTGCGTTTCTTGCTCCGAATGGCGGCATCGAGATAGGCGTCCGGCTCCAGATGACTGGCGAGCAACGCGCGAACTTGGCGGTAAACGATCGGGCAGGGGCGGCCGCGCTTGCGTGCCACAGCTTGCAATCCGCGATGAGCCGCGCCGCTCTCAGCAATCCCGCCAATGCTCAGAAAAGACGGCGCCCAGGGCGCGGCATCCAGCGTATCGATCACCGCGCGCCAAAAGGGTTCCACCCAGCCGACACGGATCAGCGGTGCGGCATAAAAACTCTGCCCGCTCTGCCAATTGACCGTGTGGCGCACCGGAATGCGGCCGTAGCGGTGTGCGGTCGCGAGCGGCATTACGCCGACCAATTCCCCGCCCGCCCAAACGCTCAGCACGCGCACGGGGAGAGCATCGCGCAAATAGACGAGACTTGGCAGCGCGAACCAATACTCCAAGAAGCACGACGGCTCTGCTGAGTCTGCCGACAATTGTTCCCATGCGCGGCACAGCGCCTCGGGCAGGGCTGCTGCATCGTCACAGTCAACCCTGACGGTATCGACGCAAATATCCGATGAGGGCGGTATGGCCAGCATGACCGCCCCCTATCACAGCAAAGGTTTATTTGTCGCTTACGAGTTTTACCGGGCGGAACACGGGCTGATTGTTGCCGCGCTGGGCATAGAGCAACACCGTGTTGCGGCCCTTGGCCTTTGCAGCGCTTACGACGGCATTCACTTGTGCGGGTGTCAGCGTTGATTGCTGGTTGACGGACAAAATAATATCGCCGCGTTGCAAACCGACCTCCGCCGCGTTGCTCGATGGATCAACGCCAACAATGACCACGCCCTTCAAGCTCTCTGGTACGCCCAATTGCTGGGCAATCTCGGGCGTGATGGTTTGCAGGGCCATGCCAAGCGAGGCCTTGCTCGCGAGCGCACTCGATTTGTCGCCATCATCATCTGAAAGACCTGGCCGCCCAGACTTACCAAGCAGTGCCAGCTTCTCTTCGGTTGGGCGCTCCGCCAGCGTTGCTGTCAGCGTCTGGTGTTGACCGTTGCGAATCACCTCAATCGGCACACGCGCGCCAACGGGAAGACCGGCCACGATGAACGACAGGCTCTGATCGGGGGTGACGTCTTGATTGTTCACCCGCGCGATCACATCACCCTGACGCACCCCAGCCTTGGCCGCCGCACCGCCGGGCACAACGCTCGCGACCAATTCGCCATGATCTTTCTGCAGGCCAAGCGAATCAGCGATTCCCTCATCAAGCGGCTGAATTTGAACGCCCAAATACCCACGATGCACATTGGCGCCGCCCTTCAGCGTTTCGATAATCGGCTTCGCCAGTTCTGCGGGAATGGCAAAGCCCAATCCCACGCTGCCGCCATTGGGTGAGGCAATCATACTGTTAATACCGATAACATTGCCATTGAGATCAAACATCGGCCCGCCGGAATTGCCTTGGTTGATCGAGGCGTCGGTCTGAATATAGCGGTCATACGGCCCGCCATTGCCTATGTTGCGATGGATGGCGGAAACGATGCCCGCCGTCACCGAGCCGCCAAGGCCAAGCGGGTTCCCGATGGCAATCACCCAATCACCGACTCGCGCTTTCGCCGAGTCGCCGAACTTGACGAACGGCAGCCCGTGCGCCTCAATCTTCAGCACAGCAAGATCAGACGTCGCATCATGACCGACGAGCTTGGCGGCGTATTCTTTACGATCAGGCATAATCACTGTGATCGAGCTTACAGTGGCGTTTGGCGCGCCTCGGTCGCTATGACCAGAGACAACGTGATTGTTCGTCACGATGTAACCGTCTTCGGAGATGATGAAGCCCGAGCCAAGCGACTGTGCTTCCCGCGTGATCGGCTTACCACCGCTGGCGTCGCCGCCCCCCATGCTGCCAAACATGTCGGCAAAGGGTGTGCCTGCAAATGGATTGGCGCTCACCTGCACGCGTTCTTTAGTGGAGATGTTGACGACGGCGGGCTGGAGTCGCTCTGCCAGATCGGCAAACGACATTGGCGCACCGGCGCGTGGCGCACTTGCGGCATAGACCGCTGATTGCGCTTGCGACGTTTGCGCCGTGACGGGCGATTGCAGCGCGAGCGTGGCAACAGAAGCACCCGCGACCAGCGCGGTAGTAACAGCATAGGCAAGACGCACGTTTAATCCTCCAATGTTAAAGCCATGACTTTGCGGCATATTTGCCGCGCACGGCCTGAACGCAAATTGAACAGTTTCTCCTACATAATGCGGCCTGGTCATGAAAAACAGTGGCTTACCCAAAATCTATGGTTAAAGCGCTGTCATGACCGATATTGCAACAATCACCGCCGCGCTTGACGCGATTGCCGATCCCGCGACGGATGGGGGAATCATCACAACAAAGCGCGCCGTTCCTCGCTTTGCTGATGGGCGGGCGAGCGTCATTCTAGACGTGACCGGCCTTACTCCGGCGCACAGCGAAGCGCTTGAAGCTGCGGTGCGTGCCGCGCTGGAAAACGTGCAGGGCGTCACGGACGTCCGCGTTGCGCTCACCAGTGCCAAAACAACGCGCCGCATTATCGCCGTAGCGAGCGGGAAAGGTGGCGTTGGGAAATCCACACTGTCCGCCAATCTCGCTGTCGCGCTCGCGCGTGCCGGGCATAAAGTCGGACTGATTGACGCTGACATTTACGGCCCCTCGCAGCCTCGCCTCATGGCAGTGGAAGGGACGCAGCCGACCGCCGAGGGGCAGAAGCTCATCCCCGTGCCAACGCCCTATGGTGTGTCCTTATTGTCGATGGGACAACTGGTGAAGCCGGGCCAAGCCATCGCGTGGCGCGGGCCGATGGCGGGCAACGCTCTCGGGCAACTGGTAGATGCCGAGTGGGGCGATGCCGAAGTGCTGATTGTCGATATGCCGCCCGGCACCGGTGATGTCCAACTCTCGATGATCCAAAAGCACAAACCTGCGGGTGCGGTGATTGTCTCCACGCCACAGGATTTAGCACTTATGGACGCAACGCGGGCGATTGATTTGTTTGTGCAGGCGGGCATTCCCATCGTCGGGCTGATCGAGAATATGGCGGGTTACGCGTGCCCGCATTGCGGAGAAATGTCTGACCCCTTCGGTAACGGCGGCGCGGAGGCAGCGGCCAAGACGATGGGCCATCCATTCCTGGGTCGCGTCCCGCTCGATATGGCCATCCGGGTCGCGTCAGATGGCGGCGTTCCACCGGCGAGTGGGGACGGCAATACTTTCAGCGAAGTGGCTGCGCGGTTGGGAACTTGGCTGCGCAACCAGCGCTAACCTCCAAGGCTCAGCTTTACAAAAAACGTGCCGCTCACCGGGAATATGCCATAAGCCGAATCTAGCGCTGCTGGCTTGGCGTAAACACTCGCCGATCCACCGAACGTCGCCGCCAATGGCCCGTTGATCGGTACGGTATAGCCATAGCCCAAACTGAACTTGGTCACCCGATAAGCCACACCAATGCGCGGATCGAGCGGCGTCGCGTTGAACAATTCCTCATTGTCAACGCTTTCAACCCGCGCAAACACAGCTTCATGCTTGTGGAAATCATAATTGCCTTCCAGCAAGAATGCTGTGGATGCCCGGCCTGGCAGTCGCTTCTTGCGCGCGACGCCCGCAGTGACGTTCAGCCCTCTGCCCGAGGCATAGCTCGTGGTTGCGATGTAGCGCTCCTCATCCGAGAGTGGGTCTTGCACTTCGGGCGACGTAAGGCGCCCAAAGCTGATCTGCGACGACCAATGCGGATTAGGGTTCCAGCTCAGCCGCGCGCTATATGAATCGAGCTTGGGCGTTTCGATATTGTAACGCCGCTCGTCGGGATCACGCCCACGGAACGCGGAGCCCTCAACTTGCCATGTGCTCGTTTGGAGCCCAGCCGTCACCACGCCATAGGCAATGTGGGTTGAATCAAACCAATGATGCACAATTGGCGCTTCCGGGTTATATTTGGCGGACGCGCGGTGCAAATAGACGGCGGGGCCAAGCGCTGGCTCCCCAACTGGGCCCCCATAAACAAAGACCTTGCCCAGCGGCGTGTCAACATTCACCCGCGCCGACAGTTCGATGAATAGATCATGCGGGTGCTGCCGATCAACAATCGCAACGCCGAAAGCGGTCTCGCCGGTTTGGAACAGCAGCGGATAGCCCCGCCGGCCAATCAGCGGCTCAAGCGACATGGTGGCGCGAAGCTGGACGGCAGCACCACTGCCTAGGGTGTGGGTGCCCTGCAACATGGCATGCGATTGCACGAACGCGAGCGATCCGCCGCGCGGCCCGCCTTGATCGGTATACGCCCCCCAGAGATAGCCGTGCAGCATGACATCCCAGCCGCCAATCGTCTTTTGCAGGCCGTGCACATGACCCGATGCAGCGGGAACTTGCGACGTGCCCGAGCCGTGTGCCATGCCGCCATGACTCATGTGCCCCATCGCGCTACGATCCATATGCGTCATTCCCGGCATGGACATGTCCATCGGGCCGTCTGTTGTGGGCGACGGAGGCAGCGCGACAACGGGTTGTTCTGGCACGGGCGCGGGCGCTTTGACGGGGGATGCCTTTTGCGGCATCTCCATTCCCGGCATGGACATGTCCATTTGGCTATGATCCACAGTCTGCGCTGCAGCAGGCATTGCCACCACGAAAAGCGAGAGTATCGGAAAAAGGCGCATAACACGCGGTATGTTACGACGCCTTTCAATTTAATGAACGAACGGACCAATGGTTAACGCGAATTTACACGTGCAAAAAATGCAATTCCTATTGCATTAGTAGAGTTTGTAATTTGCTGCATCGCACCATAAATAGGGCGCGCCGCAATGATGCGGCGATCAACACGGAGATGAACAATGGCTCGCTTTGAGACACTTTTGTTCGCAGCTCTGGCAACGGTCTCACCAGCATTGCTGGTTGGTTTGGCGTTCATCTAACGCCCCCTTGCCTCAGTGAGGCGAACTCCCCCAAGCGCCCTGCTCGCTAAACGCGGGCGGGGCTGCTCGCAGCTATCCCAGCATATCTTTTAATTTTCCAAAAAAGCCATGTGATTGCGGGCTTTCCTCGCCCGTTTCGGTCGCGGCGAAGGCTTCGAGCAATTCACGCTGCTTAGCGGAGAGCTTCGTCGGCGTTTCCACCTCAATCTGCACGACCATATCGCCGGTGCCGCGCCCATTGAGTACAGGCATGCCCGCGCCGCGCTGGCGGATCTGTTTGCCTGACTGTATCCCGGCGGGAATGCGGATTTCATGGACTGCTTTATCCAGCCCTGGCACCTCAATCGTGCCCCCCAACGCAGCCTTTGTGATGCTGATCGGCACGCGCGCGAACAATGTCGTGCCGTCGCGTTCGAATAATTTGTGCCGTGCAACATGAAGAAAAATATAAAGATCGCCGGGAGTCGCGCCGCGTTGTCCGGCCTCGCCCTCGCCCGATAAACGGATGCGCGTGCCCTCATCAACGCCTGCGGGAACATTGACCGCGAGCTTCTTGGCTTTGTCGACACGGCCTTCACCACGGCAACTCGTGCAGGGATCGGCGATTACTTGCCCGGTGCCGCGACACGCGCCGCAAGGCCGCTCGACCACGAAAAACCCTTGTTGTGCGCGCACTTTACCGTGCCCGCCGCATGTGCCGCATTGCTTGGCTGATGTGCCCGGCTTCGCGCCCGATCCGCTGCATGGCGCGCAGCCGGTGGAGACTTCCACCTCAATCTCCGTCGATTTGCCGTGGAAAGCCTCTTCGAGCGTGATTTCCATATCATAGCGCAAATCTGCGCCGCGCTGCGGCCCGCGCTGGCGTCCGCGTCCGCCACCAGTGAACTGCTCGAATATATCACCGAAAATGTCGGAGAAACCGCCGAATGGATCGCCGCCGCCACCACCATTCTGGAACGCTGCCTTGCCGTATTGGTTGTAGGCGGCGCGCTTTTGCGGGTCTTTCAATACATCATAGGCCTCGGAAATGGCCTTGAACTTGGCTTCGCTTTCATTGCAACCGGGGTTCTTGTCGGGGTGAAAGCGCATCGCGAGACGGCGGTATGATGACTTAATCGTGCCATCATCCGCCGTGCGTTCAACTTCTAAAAGCTCGTAATAATCGTCAGACATTTGGCCCCCTAAGCCCCGGCCTTCGCCGGGGTGACGCATTACTTCTTCTCATCAACTTCCGAAAACTCGGCATCCACGACATCGTCATGGGTGTTGGCATCGTGATGTGCGTGCTCGCCGCCATGATCCGCACCGGGCGAAGCCGCAGACGCTTGCTCGGCCTCGTATATCTTCTG
>JAYVZY010000096.1:0-8195 GCA_043782885.1 Sphingomonadales bacterium
CGTGTCCTCCAACAGGCGATTGCCGAAATCGCTGCGGGGACACCTGTTCCAGACTGTGTGCGCCGTGCGTCATCAGCGCTGATCGCGGCAGGCTTTGCTTCAGTCGATTATCTTCACCTCATCGCACCAGACACGCTGGATATTCTTGAGACGTATCGCATTTCAGCGCGGATTGTGGTCGCGGCACGGCTTGGGAAAACACGGCTCATCGACAACATGCCACTGTTGATCTAAAATAGTTTCTTTCGCGTTAACCATTTCTTTACTCCATTTCGGTCAAAACTCGCCTTGACATTGTGTCACAGGGGAGTCCGTTATGGGCAGCAGTCTTAAAAGTGCTTCATTTTTGATCGAAACGCGGATGGTGGAGGCGGCCTTAGGCGACACCGATGCGCTTTATGAATTGGGTCTGGCTTATTCATCCGGCACCAATGGCGTAGAGATCGACCTCATTCTCGCTCATAAATGGTTCAATCTGGCGGCGCTGAGCGGCGATGACCGCAGCCAGGAATGCCGCCATGACATCTCGGAGGAGATGACCGCGCGTGAAATCGCAGAGGCACAACGGCAGGCGCGGGCATGGCTTCAAGCCACGACACGACAGGCGGCGTGATCATTACACAATTATGACGAATTGTATCCGCTGTCTTTGTTAATCTATTATTAAACATTGATGTTGATAGCGACAATGGCATATTTGGTGTGTATCGGAAAATTTTGACTTGCCTAAGCTCCGAATCAATGTCATAAAGCATTTGTTCAGAGCGTTTCTAAACAAAAGGGATATTGTATGAACATTCGTAAATTTGCCGTTGCAGCACTCGTTGCAACCTCGATGGTCGCTCTTCCGGTGGCTGCTCAGGCTGGTAAAGCTCGTGGTGCTGCTGTTAGCAAGACTACGGCTGTTCGCAAGAACGCCAACCACCTTGCAGGTAGTGGTCTGATCATCGCGCTCATCGCAGCAGCTGCCGTCGTCGGTGGCATCATTGCTGCATCGAGCAGCAGCAGCCCAAAAAGCCCCTAGGCTTTTTTCGCTTGTAGCTAAAGAGAGGCGGCCTTAGCGGGTCGCCTTTTTTTTGGTCTGTATTTCATCTTCGTTCACCTCGTTCGCGTGATTTGGGAAAGAGCATATCGCTTGGCATTTCTGCGCTGAACGCCTATATTCGCGTCATCATGATCCAGCAGACCACCCTCAAAGGCTTAGACCTGATCGCCGAAATCAACCGTCTGAAAGTGGAGCGGAACGCGATTATTCTCGCGCATTATTACCAGCGCCCCGAAATTCAGGATCTCGCGGATTATGTGGGCGATTCGTTGGAACTCTCGCGCAAAGCAGCAGCCACTGATGCCGATGTCATCGCCTTTTGTGGCGTGCGCTTTATGGCAGAAACCGCGAAAATACTCTCGCCGCACAAGACGGTGATCCTACCGGATATGGATGCGGGCTGCTCATTGGAAGATTCGTGTCCGCCGGATCAGTTTGCTGCGTTCCGCGCCAAGCACCCCGATCACATCGCACTCACCTATATTAACTGCTCTACCGAGGTGAAGGCGCTTTCGGACATCATCGTCACGTCATCGTCTGCGGAGATCATCCTCAGCAAGTTACCCAAGGATCAGAAGATCATCTTCGGGCCAGACAAGCATCTCGGCGGCTATCTCGCCCGCAAAACGGGGCGCAAGATGCTGCTGTGGCCGGGTGTCTGTATTGTCCATGAGGCGTTTTCAGAGACTGAGTTGGTCAAGCTCAAGGCGCAGCATCCAGGTGCGCCGGTTGCCGCACATCCTGAATGCCCGGCACACATTGTAGACCATGCCGATTACGTTGGCAGCACAAGCGGCATTCTGAAATACGCGAGAGAGATGTCGGGAAACACGCTGATCGTGGCGACGGAGCCGCATATCATCCATCAGATGCAGCTCGCGATGCCGGAAAAGCTCTTCATCGGTGCGCCAGGCGCGGATGGCAATTGTAACTGCAACATCTGCCCGTTTATGGCGTTGAACACGTTGGAGAAGCTCTACACCGCGCTGCGTGATCTCACACCGCGTGTGGAAATGGATGAGACGCTGCGACTGCAAGCGAAAAAAGCGCTCGACAGGATGATGGAGATGGCGAGCGATACGGTGGGGCAGGGCGATTTGGGGCGCCCGTGACCGCTGACTTACGTTGGCTTAACCCATTTTACTCGACGCATTGTTGAATGTGCGCGAGACTTTGCTGCCGAGGCTCGTCATCGCGGCGACCGCAGCTACAGCAATCAGGGCCGTGATCAGGCCATATTCGATAGCCGTCGCGGCTTTTGAACTCTTAATGAAATTGCGTAACTTCGTCATCGTTATTCCCCGTCGAATCTGAAATGCGGTCCAGCGATTGTGGGTAAAGAAAATCTTAAGCGGAGGGTCACTATGCGTTAATGAGGAAATATTTTGCTTTTTCATTGATTATTGTGTAGCCCGACGAGCGCTACCGTCGTCTGCGACTGAATTTGAGGCCTTTGGGCACCGTCTTCCTTACTCACGCACTTAGCTCTGCGGGCGCGTTGCCCTCAGGAACTTTGTTTTCGTGAAAGGAAACACATCATGCCAACAGGCACAGTAAAATTTTTTAATATCGACAAGGGCTACGGCTTTATTTCCAACGAAGATGGCTCGGGTGACGCATTCGTGCACATCACCGCTGTTGAGCGCGCCGGAATGGCAACGCTGAACAAAGACCAGCGGATTACGTATGAGCTCGAGCTCGATAAGCGTGGCAAGACGTCGGCCGTCAATCTCGTTTCAGCTTAATTCTGCTGTCAGCCATTCCCGCTTTCGCGGGAGTGGCTGACTCGCTAAGGCAGCACTATGCTGCTCTCTGCGTTCCTCTCAGCTTTCGCCATGACGCTCATCGTCGGGGTGCGCTATTTGGCCGTGAGCGGTTTCTTTGCCGGCCTGACACGCTTTAGGCACCCCCAGCTCTATGCCGGGCTTACCCCGCAAATCAGGCGCGAAATGAGGTGGTCGCTCGCCTCTGCCGCAATCTATGGCATTCCCACCGGCATCATCGCCTGGGGCTGGCGGACTCACGGCTGGACGCTGGTTTATATCGATATTCACAGCTATCCACTGTGGTGGTGGCCGCTCTCGGTGTTGCTCAGTCTCTCACTCCATGACACGTGGTTCTACTGGACGCACCGTTGGATGCACCGCCCGAGATTATTTCGAATCGCACATGCTGTGCATCATGCGAGTCGCCCTCCCACAGCGTGGGCGGCAATGGCATTCCACCCGTGGGAAGCACTGACTGGCGCAATTGTCATCCCGGTGCTTGTGTTTATCGTTCCGCTGCACATAAGCGCGTTAGGGACTATTCTTGCGATTATGACAATAATGGGTGTAACCAATCACATGGGTTGGGAGCTGTTCCCTCGTTTCATGGTTAAAGGTTTATTAGGACATTGGCTGATAACAGCAACACATCACCAACGTCACCATGAAGAGTATCGAGGAAATTATGGCTTATACTTCCGCTTTTGGGACCATCTCTGCCACACGGATCGCGGGCTTGGCCGGTTTGATCTCGCTCTGCCTCAGCGCGCCGCTGCTGATGGGGGCGGCACCCACGGCAACGATTGATGTCAACCTGCATGGCCTGCGCAACACCAAGGGCAATATTCTGATTTGTGTGACGGAAGACGCAAAGCATTTCCCAAATTGCTCCGATGATCCACAAGCGCACAAGCTGAAGGTGGCCACCGTGAAAGCCGAGCATATGATCTTCACGGACATTGCTTCAGGTAATTATGCCGTCGCGCTGATCCATGATGAGAATGGCAATGGCAAGCTTGATGTGGCGGGATTCATCCCCGCAGAAGGCGTTGGCTTTTCGCGCAATCCGCACCTCTATTTCAGCGCGCCAAAATTCAAATCGGCCGACTTTGCCGTCACGAGCGGCACTGTGACCGAAGACATAAAAATGAAGTATTTTCTCTAAACTCTTGAGTAACCCAAACCGCTCTCCCATATGATGCTCCAGACGCAGCCAACTTGCGTTTTGGAGCATCCATGATTCAAAGTTTCCCCGTTCTTCCGTTACGCGACATTGTCGTTTTCCCACACATGATCGTGCCGCTGTTCGTTGGCCGCGACAAATCTGTTTCCGCACTGGAAGCTGCGATGGCGGGCGATAAGGATATTTTCCTCGTCGCCCAGCTTGATCCTGGCCAAGATGATCCGGCCCGCGATGATCTCTATGATCTGGGCGTGATCGCAACGGTGCTGCAGCTGCTCAAGCTTCCCGATGGCACTGTCCGTGTATTGGTTGAGGGCAAGGCGCGCGCGACGCTCGCGAGCCTGATTGATGATGCCGACCATCTCGTCGGCAGTGTCACTATGGTGGAACCTACCGAATCCAGCGGGCATGAAGTTGAAGCGATGATGCGTTCGGTCGTCGATCAATTCGACAATTATGCCAAGCTCAACAAGAAACTGCCCGCCGAAACGGCCGTGCAGCTTGGTGAAATTGACGATGCGGGCAGGCTCGCGGATGCCATCGCCGCCAACATCTCGGTAAAGGTTGCCGACAAGCAGGCGTTGCTGGGGGAAGCTGACCCCGGCAAGCGGCTGGAAATGGTGTTCGCCTTCATGGAGGGTGAACTCGGCGTGTTGCAGGTCGAGAAGAAAATTCGCGGTCGCGTGAAGCGCCAGATGGAAAAAACCCAGCGCGAATATTATCTCAACGAGCAACTCAAAGCCATCCAGCGCGAACTCGGTAACGAGGGCGAAGAAGGCGATGGCGACGAGATTGCCGAGCTGGCCAAGAAGATCGAGACGATGAAGCTCTCGGTGGAGGCGAAGACCAAAGCAACCGCAGAGCTCAAGAAACTCAAGACGATGCAGCCCATGTCCGCCGAGGCCACCGTCATCCGTAATTATCTGGATGTGCTGCTGGGGCTGCCGTGGGGCAAACGCTCGAAGCTCAAGTGCGATCTTCCGACCGCACAAAGAGTGCTCGATGACGATCATTACGCGCTTGATAAGGTCAAAGACCGGATCATCGAGTATCTCGCGGTGCAGGCGCGCAACAACAAACTCAAAGGGCCGATCCTTTGCCTCGTTGGCCCACCGGGCGTGGGTAAAACGTCGCTCGGAAAATCGATTGCGAAGGCAACAGGGCGTGAGTTCATCCGGCAATCGCTCGGCGGGGTGCGTGATGAGGCGGAGATCCGTGGCCATCGGCGCACTTATATCGGCTCGTTGCCGGGTAAGGTCGTGACCAACCTCAAGAAGGCGGGCACGATGAACCCGCTGTTCCTGCTCGATGAGATCGACAAGCTTGGGCAAGACTTCCGTGGCGACCCTGCGTCGGCACTACTTGAGGTGCTCGATCCGGAGCAGAACAGCAAGTTTCAAGACCATTATCTGGAACTTGATGTCGACCTATCCGACATCATGTTTGTCACCACCGCGAACTCGCTTAACCTCCCCCAAGCGTTGCTTGACCGGATGGAGATCATCCGGCTGGAGGGCTATACCGAGGATGAAAAGCTGGAGATTGCCAAGCGGCATCTGATTGCGAAGCAAATCAAGGCGCATGGTCTAAAAAAGGGTGAGTTTACGCTTACCGATGAGGGCTTACGCGCGCTTATTCAGAATTACACCCGCGAGGCCGGCGTGCGGACGCTGGAACGCGAAATCGCCAAGCTTGCGCGCAAGGCGTTGCGGCAAATTCTGGAGGGCAAGACCAAGTCCGTTACCATTACGCCAGAAAATATCGCGGACTATGCCGGTGTGCTGAAGTTCCGGCATGGGCTGGGTGAAGAGGAAGATCAGATCGGTGCCGTGACCGGCCTCGCCTGGACTGAGGTGGGTGGCGAACTGCTGACGATCGAGGCGGTAACCGTTCCCGGCAAGGGCGGCGTGCGCACCACAGGCAAGCTTGGCGACGTCATGACCGAGTCGATCCAGGCAGCGCTCTCGTATGTCAAAGCGCGGGCTCCCAGCTATGGCATCAAGCCAAGCATTTTTAGCCGCAAAGACATCCACATCCATTTGCCCGAAGGCGCGGTGCCCAAGGATGGGCCATCGGCAGGTGTTGGCATGGTGACCGCGATGATCTCGACGTTAACAGGCACACCCGTGCGTCGAGACGTGGCGATGACCGGCGAAGTCACGTTGCGAGGGCGCGTACTCCCAATCGGTGGGTTGAAAGAGAAGTTGCTCGCGGCGCTGCGTGGCGGCATCAAAACGGTTCTCATTCCGAGCGAAAATGAAAAGGATTTGGTCGAGATTCCGCAGAATATCCGCGACGGTCTTAGCATCATTCCGGTGAAGCATGTTGATGAAGTTCTCAAAATCGCTTTAATCGACTCGCTGACGCCGATTGAGTGGACAGAGGCAGATGAGCTTGCCGCACAGCCCTCGCTGCCGGTCGCCGCGCCACAAGAGACGGTGAGGCATTAACAAAAGTGCAATAATTCGTCAGATCGTCGCATTTCAGCGGCTATTTCGTCACTTTTGCTTTGACAAGGCGAATCGAATGGGCGTTAGTGTGGAATCGGCCTAGCCGAGAAAATAATTTCTAACCAGAGACGAGGGGTTTTCGTAGCATGAACAAGCAAGAACTGATCGCCGCCGTTGCCGAGGCAGCCGGCCTGAGCAAAGCAGATTCAATCAAGGCCGTAGAAGGCGTTTTTGACACCATTACCAGCACGTTGAAAAAGGGTGGTGATGTCCGCCTTGTGGGTTTTGGTACATTTTCTGTCACAAAGCGTAAGGCGTCGATCGGTCGGAATCCCCGCACGAAAGAACCTATGCAGATCAAGGCGTCCACGCAGCCCAAGTTCAAAGCAGGAAAAGGCCTCAAGGACGCGGTTAACTGAACGGACTAGACGTTCGATTGTTGAGGGGCGGTGTTGAAAGACTCCGCCCTTTCTCTTAAGGCGCTTAAGCGTGGGCGCGTAGCTCAGTGGTAGAGCACACCCTTCACACGGGTGGGGTCGCAAGTTCAATCCTTGCCGCGCCCACCACGCTTTCATTCTCTCCAGTTCCCTTCCAAAGTTCATCCTATTTTATAATTGGTGCAAAACTGCTAATGCGCCGTTTACTAAACTGATGTAAGCGTGTGCAGCTTGCCTTGGGAGTTGACTATGTTTCGTGCGTGTTCTCTGTGTTTGTCCCCCGTGCTTTTCCTCTTCTGGTCCACGCCGGTTTTAGCGGATCTTAACAGCGCCAATGCGGCGTATAATCGCGGTGATTATGCTGCGGCGGTTACCGAGTATCGCCAAATGGCGCTCGCGGGAGACCCCATCGCGCAATATAACCTTGGGCAGGCCTATAAGCTCGGGCGCGGGGTTCCGATTGATCTCAACGTCGCGCTTGATTGGTATCGTAAGGCTGCGGAACATACGCCGCCCTTGGCCGAAGCGCAGGATGCCTATGGCCTGATGCTGTTTCAGTCTGGCAAGCGGCCAGAGGCAATGCCCTATATCCAACGCTCGGCGGATCACGGCGACCCGCGCGCACAATATGTGCTCGGCACCGCCTACTTTAATGGTGATATTGTGGGCAAAGACGATATCAAAGCTTTTGCTTATATGACGCTCGCTTCCGCTTCTCAGAACCTGCCCAAAGCATCTGAAGCGCTCGCAACGATGCAGGCCTATATTCCGCTTCCAGAGCAGGAAAAGGGGCAGGCGTTGGCGCGAGAAATCCAATTGAACGGGCAGACGCAACAGATTGCTGCACTGGAGTCCAAACCTACCAGCCCGAGCGGCGGCCAGCCAACCGCCATACGCACCGAGGCGCTGCCAGCCTCTACTGCGCCAGGTGTTGCGTTTGGAGACACTGCACCTCCGCTTACGTCCAGGCCCCCCACGAAGCCCAAGCCAGCGCGGATCGCCAAAACGACGCCAGCCGTAACGATTGTGCCGCTCGCTGATGCCGAGCGACCCGTTGAAGCGCCAGCAACAGCGGAGAAGCCATCCGGCCGCTATCGCATTCAGCTTGGGGCGTTTGGCGATCAGGCGAAGGCGCAAGCCTATGGTGAGGGTATTTTGGCGCGCAACGCCGCACTTGCCAACCTCAAAATTTTCCTTGTGAAAGCTGGGGCTGTGACGCGATTACAGGCTGGGCCGCTCGGCTCGAAGGCCGCTGCCGACAGTCTGTGCGCAAATGTGAAGGCGCATGGCGGAGCTTGTCTGGTGGTTAATCCG
>JAYVZY010000097.1:0-2607 GCA_043782885.1 Sphingomonadales bacterium
TCTTCAGATTTGCGCGCGGCATCGTAGACCTGACGGGGCATTTTGCGCGCCAATCGCTTCGCAAGATCGCGCATTTCCAGCCAAGGACGCGAGGAGACGATGCGCGACAGATAGGCGGAGAGCGAGCCCACAGGCGGCGCAATCGACATGTCATTGTCGTTGAGGATGACGATGAGCCGGTTGCCTGCACATTCGGCGTTGTTCATCGCTTCATACGCCATGCCCGCCGTCATCGCGCCATCGCCGATAACGGCTATGCCCTTGCCCGGGCGGTTTGAGATTTTGTTCGCCATCGCAAAGCCGATAGCGGCGGAAATGGACGTGGACGAATGTGCGGCTCCGAACGGATCATATTCACTTTCCGCTCGTTTGGTGAAGCCCGAGAGGCCATCTGGCTGGCGCAAAGTGCGAATCCGGTCGCGCCGCCCGGTAAGGATTTTATGCGGATAGGCCTGATGCCCCACATCCCAAATCAACCGATCTTCCGGGGTGTTGAACACGTAATGAATCGCGGTGGTGAGCTCCACCACGCCCAGCCCCGCGCCAAGGTGTCCGCCCGTGACGGACACTGCCGAGATCATCTCGGCGCGCAATTCATCTGCGAGTTGGCGCAATTGCGAGGGTTGCAGCGTGCGCAAGTCGGCGGGCGTATCCACCGTATCAAGCAAGGGCGTTTGAGGGCGATTGAGCATTAGCGGTCTTTAACGCGACTGCTCAGGAACTGCAAATTGGCCGCTCTGACATGTTAGGCATGTCCGCAAATTTTGGCTAATATGTGCCATTTCAGGACAAGGAGCGACAAAAATTTACTAGACTCACACCGGACTCCGTGATTAACAAGAGGTTAATTACGACTCGCGTCTTTGAATGTGGAGATGCTACAGGGGCTGAAGATGGGTAAACTTAAGTATATTGCTGCGGCTTTTGCGCTTGCTGCATCCACGCCTACGTTGGCTGCCGCGCTATTGGGCGATGTGGTCAAGGTCAGCGACGACAGCATAAATTACCTTTACGGCAACTATTATGGCGACCTTCATTTGTCAGGCCATAGTGCGCTTAACGATGTTCCTGCCGGTGAATTTCTGTTCAAAGGCACAGACATTACGCAGCACGCGTCGTTCCGAACCACTTCATTTTGCGTTGATCTTTTCAAAGAGGTTGACGAGGGAACGTATGTTATTGACCCCTTGTCCAAGATTATTTCCAACGTCACCAAACAGAAGCAGCTCGCTGCGCTCGTCACCCATGCAGATAGTGTCATATTGGCATCAACGAACAAGAACGCCACCGCAGTTGCGTTTCAGCTCGCCATTTGGGAAGTGGAATATGAAACGGGCACCAGCGGCTACAACGTTGCAACTGGGCGCTTTTATGCCAACGGTCACGAAGATGGCGCGCTTAACTCATTTACCGGTCAGCAGGCTGAAGCCAATAAATATTTGAAATACGTTACGAATGGCACATGGATGGCTTCGGTGAACAGCGCGCGTCTCCTGTATTCCAGCGAATCGCAGAGCCAAATCTATGCTGTGCCAACGTCTGCTATCCCTGAGCCCGCAACCTGGCTCACGATGATCCTCGGCTTTGGGCTGGTGGGTGCATTTGTGCGACGGCGGCGTGCGATGGGTATCGCTGTCGCCTAAAATTCTCGCTGCCATTGGCTACAACAAGAGGCTTACCCCGCCAGCTTCCGCAGCACATAATGCAAAATCCCGCCGTTCATGAAATACTCGACCTCGTTGGCGGTATCGATCCGGCACAGTGCCTTGAAGCTGAAGGTGCTTCCATCCTTGCGGGTCACAGCAACTTCTACTTCTTGACGCGGTTTGAGTGACGCGACGCCGGTGATCGTGAAGCTGTCGTCGCCCGTTAGACCGAGGCTGTTACGCGTGTCACCATTCATGAATTGCAGCGGCAACACGCCCATGCCGACGAGGTTGCTGCGGTGGATGCGCTCGAAGCTCTCCACAATCACCGCGCGCACGCCGAGCAGCTTGGTGCCCTTTGCCGCCCAATCGCGTGAGCTACCCGTGCCATATTCCTTGCCCGCGACCACGACGAGCGGCGTGCCATCGGCCTTGTGCTTCATCGCGGCATCATAAATCGGCATGGTTTCGCCTTTATAATATGACATACCACCCTCAATGCCCGGCACCATCTCGTTCTTGATGCGGATGTTCGCAAACGTACCGCGCATCATCACTTCATGATGCCCACGTCGCGCGCCGTAAGAGTTGAAATCAGCCTTCGCCACCTGATGCTCCATCAGCCAGGTGCCGGCGGGGCTGTCTGCCTTGATGTTGCCAGCGGGCGAGATGTGATCGGTGGTGATGCTGTCGCCGAGAATCGCGAGCGGCTTGGCCTCGATGATGTCCTGCACCGGCGCGGGGGTCATTGTCATGCCCTCGAAATAGGGTGGGTTGGCGACATAGGTGCTGCCCGCCCGCCATTGGTAGGTGTCCGAGCCTTCGACTTGAATTGCCTGCCAATGCACGTCTCCGCGATAGACATTGTCATAGCGTGCGATGAACATGGCGCGGTCGATGTTTGCGTTCATCGCGGCGGAGACTTCGGCATTTGTGGGCCAAATGTCCTTGAGGAACACGT